>NZ_JAGTPI010000089.1:0-19605 GCF_021147825.1 Pseudomonas quasicaspiana | reverse complement strand
CTGGGCATGCATGCGCTCGGGAGAGGATTTTGATACGGCCAAGCTATTCAGCGAAAAACACTTCGTGAAAGCTTGACCGGCAACAGAGTATCTACAGGTCCAGCATTTGACGCGGGATCACCGGATTCATCTGGATTCGACCTGTTCAGCACGAATGCCTCACGCATCAGCTATACCGCACAAACGCAAAAGCCCGATCCAGATGGATCGGGCTTTTTGGGTCTGCGGTGCCGAAAACAGGAATCGAACCTGCGACCTTCGCGTTACGAGTGCGCTGCTCTACCGGGCTGAGCTATTTCGGCGATCACCTCAATAGGTAAAGCTAGCAGCTAGGTGGTCAGCGCACTGCATCATCTCAAGTCATCAAGGGCGGCAGTTGGCTGGGCGGTATTGGGCAGCGATGGTGCTGGTCGCGGTGCAACCCCAAGTTACGCTGTTGTTCACGCCCTGCCCAGGAGTCAATACAAAGGTCTGACCGCGAATAATAGTGTTTACAGGCGCACCGGGCCCTGCTGTAGCAGTAATAACACCGCCAGCTCCGATTACGACAGAAGCAGTGTAGGTACCCGATGCGCCGCCATAGCCAGCGGCAGCATTAGTGGCAGGAAACACGCCATTAGTCTGATAAGCCTCTGCAACGGCGACCTTAGCACCATCCGCGAGCGCCACTAGCTCAGAAACCTGTGCGCGGATTGTGTAGTCCTGATATGCGGGGATGGCCACCGCTGCAAGGATGCCAACGATAGCCACGACGATCATCAGCTCAATCAGCGTGAAACCTTTTTGTACTTTTTTCATTGGTACTGCTCCGGTGCGTCAATAAGGTGTTGCGTGCCTGTCCCAAAGCATAGGTCATGCCAAATACTCTTCAACCCTCCTTTATTGCTAATTCTCTAGCCAACGGCGTAACCGCAAGTCCCTGCCGGATTACTGGCGGACAATTTACGTCACCTTGTCTTGCATCATTGGCAGCGTCGCCCGACTAGGCTATAAACCCATGACTGTATGGGGTTGGTGGATTTATGAGTGACGTTGTCCTGACCGGTTTGGCCAAGCAATTGGTAGCTGCCGAACTTTTGACTGAAAAAGCGACGCAGCAGGCGTTTCTGCAAGCCCGGCGCGACAAGGTTTCGCTGATCAGTTATCTGGTGCAAAACCGCTTGGTCAAAGCCCTGGCTCTGGCGGAAATGTCGTCGGACCAGTTCGGTCTGCCGTTTCTCGACCTCAATTGCCTTAATAAAGAAGAGCAGCCCAGAGGTGTGGTGAGTGAAAAGCTCATCCGTCAGCACCATGCCCTGCCGCTGTGGAAGCGCGGCAATAAGCTTTATATCGGTATCTCCGACCCGGCCAACCAGCAAGCCATCACCGATCTGCAGTTCAACACCGGGCTCGCCATCGAAGCGATTCTGGTAGAAGACGACAAGCTCAGCGACGCCATCGAAAAGTTTTTCGATGGTCACACCTCTCTTGGGGATTTAGGCGATGTCGATCTCAGCCTGGAGGTGGTGTCAGGCGGAGAATCCAAGGAGACGTCCCTAGGACAGGATGACGCCGACGATGCGCCGGTGGTGCGCTTCGTCAACAAGATGCTGATGGACGCCATCCGCCTCGGCTCGTCCGACTTGCACTTTGAGCCCTACGAAAAGACCTTTCGGGTTCGCTTGCGCACGGACGGCATTCTGCATGAAGTCGCCAAGCCCCCTATCCACCTTGCAAGCCGCATTGCAGCGCGTCTGAAGGTCATGGCCAGCCTGGATATTTCCGAGCGACGCAAACCGCAGGATGGCCGGGTCAAGCTGCGCATATCGAAAACCAAGGCTATTGATTTCCGGATGAACACCCTGCCGACGCTGTGGGGGGAAAAGATCGTGATGCGTCTGCTGGATCCGACCACGGCAAAAATGGGCATTGATGCATTGGGCTACGAGCCTGAGCAGAAAGCCCTGTACCTGGAAGCACTTAAACAACCGCAAGGCATGATTCTGGTCACAGGCCCTACCGGCTCGGGTAAAACCGTGTCGCTGTACACCGGCCTCAATATCCTCAACACCGTGGATATCAATATTTCCACCGCCGAAGATCCGGTTGAAATCAACCTGGAAGGCATCAACCAGGTCAACGTCAATCCCCGTCAAGGAATGGACTTTTCCCAGGCACTTCGGGCCTTTTTGCGTCAGGATCCTGACGTGATCATGGTCGGTGAGATTCGCGATCTGGAAACGGCGGAAATCGCCATCAAGGCTTCGCAAACCGGGCACATGGTCTTGTCCACGCTGCACACCAACAGCGCCGCCGAAACCCTGACCCGCCTGCATCACATGGGAGTGGCTGCGTTCAACATCGCCACCGCCATCAACCTGATCATTGCTCAGCGTCTGGCGCGCAAGCTGTGCCCGCACTGCAAGAAGGAGGCGGACATTCCTCACGACACGTTGATATCGGAAGGCTTCCCGGCAGACAAAATCGGCACGTTCAAGGTCTATACGCCGGTAGGCTGCGACCAGTGCAATGGCGGCTATAAAGGCCGCGTGGGGATTTACGAAGTGGTCAAGAAGACCCCCGCTCTGGAGCGCATCATCATGGAAGAAGGCAACTCACTGGATATTTCCGTGCAAATGCGCAAGGACGGCTTCAATGACCTGCGCACCTCCGGCCTGATCAAAGCCATGCAGGGCGTCACCAGCCTCGAAGAAGTCAACCGCGTGACCAAGGACTGATCATGGCCAGCAAAGCGGCGAAAGTTATCGTTTTTACGTGGGAAGGCACCGACAAGAAAGGCGCGAAGATGACCGGCGAACTGACCGGCCATAATCCGGCGCTGGTCAAGGCGCAGTTGCGCAAGCAAGGCATCAACCCGACCAAAGTGCGCAAGAAACCGGTTTCGATCTTTGGTGGCGCCGGGAAGAAAATCAAACCGCTGGATATCGCGTTTTTCTCTCGCCAGATGGCAACCATGATGAAAGCCGGGGTGCCGCTGCTGCAGTCCTTCGACATCATCGCCGAAGGTTCGGAAAACCCGAACATGCGCAAGCTGATCGAAGAAGTGAAAAGCGAGGTCGCAGCCGGTAACAGTTTCGCCACTGCACTACGGCAGAAGCCGCAATATTTCGACGACCTGTACTGCAACCTTGTAGACGCCGGTGAGCAGGCCGGTGCGCTGGAAGCCCTGCTGGATCGAGTGGCGACCTATAAGGAAAAAACCGAAAAACTCAAAGCCAAGATCAAGAAGGCCATGACCTACCCGATCATGGTGATGCTCATGGCCTTTGTCGTTTCAGGGATCATGCTGCTTTATGTAGTGCCGAAGTTTCAGGACATCTTCGCTGGTTTCGGCGCAGAGCTGCCGGCGTTCACCCTAATGGTAATTGGCCTGTCAAAATTCGTTCAGGACTGGTGGCTGATCATTCTGGGACTGATATTCGCCAGTACTTTCCTGTTTCGACGCAGCTACAAAGGCTCACAGAACTTCCGTGATAGCGTCGACCGCAGCCTGCTGAAAGTCCCGGTTATCGGCCCGTTGATTTATAAATCTTCGGTCGCGCGCTTTGCTCGTACCCTGTCCACCACCTTCGCTGCCGGTGTGCCGCTGGTGGAAGCGCTGGACTCAGTAGCAGGCGCAACCGGTAACGTGGTTTTCCGCAACGCAGTAAACAAGGTCAAGCAGGATGTTTCTACCGGCATGCAGCTCAACTTCTCCATGCGTGCCACCGGCGTATTCCCCAGCCTTGCCATTCAAATGACCGCCATCGGCGAAGAGTCGGGCGCACTGGACTCGATGCTCGACAAGGTCGCGACTTATTACGAGGATGAAGTCGATAACATGGTAGACAATCTGACCGCCTTGATGGAGCCGCTGATCATGGGCGTGCTCGGCGTCATCGTTGGCGGTCTGGTGATCGCCATGTACCTGCCGATCTTCAAACTCGGAGGCGCAGTCTGACAATGCTGCTTGTTGATTTCCTGGCCAGCTCACCGCTGGCCTTTGTTTTATCCGCACTGATTCTTGGCTTGCTGGTGGGCAGTTTTCTCAATGTGCTGATTTATCGCCTGCCGATCATGATGGAGCGCGACTGGCAGGCTCAGTCCCGGGAAATGCTCAAACTGCCCGCCGAGCCTGAAGGCGAGACCTTCAACCTCATACTGCCGCACTCCCGTTGCCCGCATTGCACCCATCAGATCCGCCCATGGGAAAACCTGCCAGTGCTCAGCTACCTGTTTCTGGGTGGCAAATGCTCAAGCTGCAAAGCACCGATCAGCAAACGTTACCCGCTGGTGGAACTGACCTGTGGCCTGCTGTCCGGCTACATCGCCTGGCACTTCGGTTTTGGCTGGCCTGCGGCAGCGATGCTGGTGCTGAGCTGGGGCCTGCTGGCCATGAGTCTGATCGATGCCGACCACCAGTTGCTGCCTGACGACCTGATCTTACCGCTGCTGTGGATGGGCCTGATCGTCAACTCGTTCGGCCTGTTCACCAACCTGAGCGACGCGCTCTGGGGCGCAGTAGCCGGTTATCTGGTGTTGTGGTCGGTGTACTGGCTGTTCAAACTGATCACCGGCAAAGAAGGCATGGGCCATGGCGACTTCAAATTGCTGGCCATGCTGGGGGCCTGGGGTGGCTGGCAGATCCTGCCGTTGACCATCCTGCTGTCATCGCTGGTCGGGGCCATATTGGGCCTGATCATGCTGCGTTTGCGTAATGTCGAAACCAGCACGCCGATCCCCTTCGGTCCCTATCTGGCCATCGCAGGCTGGATCGCTTTGCTCTGGGGTGGTCAAATAACCGACTCCTATTTGCAATTTGCCGGTTTCAGATGACCCCAACCGCTCAAAAACCCTGGATTCTCGGCCTTACCGGCGGCATCGGTAGCGGCAAGAGCGCCGCAGCGCAGTGCTTCATTGATCTGGGCATTCATGTGGTCGACGCCGATCACGCCGCGCGCTGGGTGGTTGAACCCGGCCGTCCGGCGCTGGCACAAATCGCAGAACACTTCGGGCCGACGGTGCTGCATGCCGATGGCACGCTGAATCGAGGTGCCCTGCGCGGCTTGATTTTCGAGAATGCCGAACAACGCCGCTGGCTCGAAGCCCTGCTGCACCCGCTGATCGGCACCGAAATCCAGCGCGATCTGGCCAGCGCCACCTCGCCTTATGCGATTCTGGTTTCGCCCCTGCTGGTCGAGTCCGGCCAGTGGAAAATCACTCAGCGCGTGCTGGTCATTGATGTCCCACAAAACGTGCAAGTCCAGCGCACCATGCTGCGCGACAGTTCCAGTCAGGAGCAGGTCGAGGCGATTATCAAGGCCCAGGCCAGTCGCGAAGATCGATTGAGTCGTGCCGATGATGTGCTGGTCAATGACCGGGACGCTGCCTGGCTGCGAAGCGAAGTCCAGCGGCTGCACCACTTTTATTTAACTTTGTCCGGAGGCCAATCATGAGCCAACCAATGACCGTCGATTGCCCAACCTGTGGCGCCCCTGTGGAATGGAGCGCCGCCAGCCCTGCCCGGCCGTTCTGCTCTGAACGCTGCAAGCTGATCGATCTCGGCGCATGGGCGTCGGAAGAACATGCGATTCCGGTCAGCCCGGATGCCGAAGACGAAATGTTTTCCGGCGATCTGCCAGACAGGCATTGATCTGTACGTGACTGAGCCTGACGTTATCAGGCTCGGCTCACGGCTTCTCCAGCGCTTCGCGAAGCGCGTCCGGTCCGTTGAATTCCTGCCGCTCCAGCAACTTGCCATCCTTGATCTGTAGCCACTGCACAGCCGCTGCGTCCCCGCCATAACCAGGCGCGATCTGCGCTTCGCGGTCCAGCGCTACCCGATACGAGTAAACCCTGCGCATTTTCGGCACGGCAAAGAATTTGGTGACATACGCAGGCATCGGCTCGATGTTGGCGATGAACACAGTGTGCCGGGCCTCCAGAAAACCTTTGGGTTTGTCTTTGAGTGCCTTCTCCATGATCTTGCCCGCGCTCATGCTGCTGGCCACCAGAATGGTCTGGGTCTTTTGCGGGTCCATCACATACGGCTCATCAAACTGGTCGAACAGACTCCAGGTCGGCACCGGATCCCCGATTTCAATGGCCTGCGCGGTAAACGGCAACAGGATCAACAGCAGAATGGGCCAGAGTTTCAAGGGTGCAACTCTCCTGAGCGGATTGGAAAAACCAACACCATAGCGGAAATGGGCGGTGGGTTGGCTGGTCGTAACACCGAGGCACCCTCCTTTGGCTTGGTCTGAAGCGTAATTAACGCAATCTACCGTAGGAGCGCGCTTGCCCGCGATTCGATTTCATGGCCGAACATATTTAGCGCCCGTGCCAACGTGATCGCGGGCAAGCGGTCTTATCAAAGACCATGCAAACTGCTGGATTGAAATAGATTTTCTGTAAGAGCTGCCGAAGGCTGCGAAGCATTTATCCAGGCACACCGCGATCGCAGCCTTCGGCAGCTCCTACAGGCCCTCTGTCTGCCGCGAGACAGCAGGGCCGCTCCTACCTGCGTTGTATTCGAAATGCACAGCAGCATCTTCCAGTTGTAGCTATTAGAACGCTAAGCTTGGCCCATGGATGACTCAGACTACCTACGCCTGCTCACGATCCAGGCCGAACAAGCCAACGCGTTTCTTTCCAATGCGCGAAAGTGGGAGCGTGAGCGATGGGTTTGTGAGCGTCTGCTGCAAGGCCTGAACATTACGCATCGTCACGAAGACTTCACCGCAGCCGTGCAGGAACCGCCCGACGTGCTGTTTCGTGATGCGCGTTTTGAAGTGTTCTTCGTCCTGGATGAAGGCCGTCGCCTCAACGATGAGTGGCGCGAGGAGCTGGCGCGCAGGCGTGGCGCATTTTCCCTGAGCCAACTGGTGCGCCGCGAAGCCAAGCCCAAACGCATTCCTGCAAGCGATCTGCTGCAACGGCTGGGGCCCACACTTCGCAAAAAAGCCACCAACTACAACGAACGCGGTATCGACCTGAGTGGGCTGGACATCATCGCCTTCGCCAGCCTAAAGCGCGAAGTACTCGACTTGAACAGCCATTTCCCGCCACCCACCGAGTACCTGCGCCAGGGTTGGCGCTCCTTGTCACTGGTGGGCCCAACCTTTGCCCGAGTGTTATTTGCCCACCCAGGCGCTCCGGATTTTCTGCGAACCAACCTGGGTCGCAGCGTGGTTTTCGATGTTGGAATCAGCTTATGAGCCCTCTGCAAGAACTATTGGCCGATGTACCGCAAACCGGCCGGGTGCGCTGGATTGGCGTGCGTCCTGAATCCCGTGGCGAAATGGTCGAACTGGACGCGGTGGAAGCACGCCGCGAAGCCGGCCTGACCGGCGATCATGCGCGCCCCGGCCCACGCAATGCGCGGCAGGTCACTTTGATTCAATGGGAGCATCTGGCTGTGGTCAGCTCCTTGCTGAACCGCCCTGAAGATCAACCCATCGTGCCTCAGGACCTGCGCCGCAATCTGGTGATCAGCGGCATCAATCTGTTCAGCCTCAAAGGGCGTCGCTTCAAGATCGGTCAGGCAATTCTGGAAACCACCGGCTGGTGCCAGCCTTGCGCCCGGCTGGAGCAGCGTCTTGGGCACGGCACCTTTCAGGCTGTACGTGGGCATGGCGGAATTACTGCGCGAGTGATACAAAGCGGCATCATTCGTCTGGACGATTCGCTGCGGGTCGAACCGCTGGAACTGATTGCCGAATAACCGCTGCGCCCTTTTCTGAGACTCTCATGTCCAGTCGCCTGAAACCCAACGACCAAACGCGTGTCGAAGCAGGTGTCGAAGAGTACCTGCAAGCCCCCACGACCAAGTCGAGCGCCGGCCATTTGTCCCTGGCTGCTCCTTTTCGTGGTGGCTGCAATGGTGGTTGGCCTGGACGTGTCGAGCCTTTTGTTGAGTTATCTGACGCTCTGAGCAGCAGCAAGACAGCGCTCGCGAGGATCAACTCACTCCCCCCGAATTCCTTAAACCTTATGAGATATCCCTATGACTCATCGTATTGTCATCGTTGGCGGCGGCGCTGGTGGTCTGGAGCTGGCGACCCGCCTGGGTAAAACCCTGGGCAAGAAAGGCACGGCAAGCGTGACCCTGGTCGACGCCAACCTGACCCACATCTGGAAACCGCTGCTGCACGAAGTCGCGGCAGGTTCGCTCAACTCCTATGAGGATGAGCTGAATTATGTGGCTCAGGCCAAGTGGAACCACTTTCAGTTCCAGCTCGGCAAAATGACGGGACTGAACCGTGAGGCGCGGCAAATTCATCTGGCCGCCACGCTGGATGAAAACGGTCTGGAACTGGTTCCTGCGCGCAGCCTGGATTACGACTCGCTGGTGATTTCGGTAGGCAGCACCACAAACGACTTCAACACGCTTGGCGCCGCCGAGCACTGCTTGTTCCTTGATTCGCGCAAGCAGGCCGAGAAATTCCACCAGCAGTTACTCAACCACTACCTGCGCGCTCACGCCGGGCAAGTCGACCACACCCAGGAAATCACCGTGGCCATCGTCGGTGCAGGTGCTACTGGCGTCGAGCTGGCGGCTGAACTGCACAACGCGGCTCACGAACTCGCGGCTTACGGATTGGGCAAGATCAAGCCGGAAAACCTGCGCATCACGGTCATCGAAGCAGGCCCGCGGGTATTGCCTGCATTGCCTGAACGCATCGGCGGGCCGGTGCATAAAACCCTGGAGAAACTCGGCGTTACGGTGCTGACCGATGCCGCCGTGAGTGAAGTCACGGCCGACTCGCTGATCACCGCCAGCGGGCTGGCGATTCCAGCCACGCTCAAGGTCTGGGCCGCAGGCATTCGTGCGCCGGCCTTTCTGCAGGAAATCGACGGACTGGAAACCAACCGCATCAACCAACTGCAGGTGCTCCCGACCTTGCAAACCACACGCGACGAAAACATCTTCGCGTTCGGCGATTGCGCAGCCTGCCCACAGAAAGGCTCGGACCGTAACGTCCCGCCTCGCGCACAAGCGGCGCATCAGCAGGCGTCACTGCTGGTCAAATCTCTGAAGCTGCGCATCGAAGGCAAGTCGCTGCCGGAATACAAATACACCGATTACGGCTCGCTGATCTCTCTGTCGAAATTCTCGGCAGTGGGGAATCTGATGGGCAACCTGACCGGCAGCGTCATGCTCGAAGGCTGGCTGGCGCGGATGTTCTACGTTTCCCTGTACCGCATGCACCAGATGGCGCTTTACGGCACCTTCCGCACGCTGATGCTGATGCTCGGCAGCCGTATCGGCAAAGGGACCGAGCCGCGGATGAAGTTGCATTAATAACCGCTCTTTTCTGTAGGAGCTGCCGAAGGCTGCGATAGCTCTACGCTGACATACCGCTATTTTTCTGTAGGAGCTCACGAGCACCGCGAGGCAGCGATGGCGGTCTGGCTGATACACCGCCATCGCGGCCTCGCGGTGCTCGTGCGCTCCTACAGATCTAACGTTTGGCGCACGACAGCGCCGCTCCTGCAAATCCATTGTGTGCAGCAACTGCACCAGTAATGGCATTCCGCTTCTTTAGTCCAACCGACACAGGCATACTCGGCGTCCATGCGGTTCCATGAAATGGATGTTGAGGATTTGCGTTATGTCGACGGTGCCCCGTTTCACTGATCATTACCGTAAAGCCGACCGCATCATGCTAGGGCTCCTGTGGATATGTTTTGTCTACGCCCTGGGGCTGGCGACTATTTACTCGACCTTTGGCCAGGCCATTCTGGTCGGTGGCGGCACCGCGCTGGCGATGACCGCGCTTTACCCGACACTGCGTGGCACCCGCTTGTTTCGTTGCCTGACGGGCGTGGCCCTGATGGTCATGGCGGGCCTGCACATCAACCAGACCCAAGGCGTCATTGAAGTCCACTTCGGGATTTTCGCGTTGCTGGCCGTCCTGACGTTTTACCGGGACTGGCTGCCCATCGTTGTCGCAGCGGCCACCATTGCGGTTCACCACCTGTTGTTCCATGTGCTGCAACATCAAGGCTACCCGGTGTACGTGATGCAACATCACGGCGGCTGGGGTGTGATCTTCATTCACGCCGCTTATGTAGTCGCGGAAAGCGCCATCCTGATTTATCTCGCCATCCACAGCTATAGCGCGGCCAAAGAAAGCCAGGATCTGCTGGACAAGATCCTGCAAGCGGCAACGCGCCTGGATAACAGGACGGCCGTCACTGAAAATCGTGCCGGCACACACTCTGCACAGCGCTTTGATGATTTCCTGACGTTAATCACTCACACCGTTGGCGGCGTCATTCACGAGACCCGCGGGTTGAGCGACATGGGTCGCAAGCTCTCTGTCACCGGCGAAACGCTGGACAAAGGCGCGCAGCAGCAACTGGCGGAAATCACTCGTATGGTCGACGCCATGCAGTCGCTTACCACGGCTCTGGACGACATCTCGCAACATGCCAGCCAGGCTCATCAGGGTGCCAACAAAGCTAATGAACAGTTGGTCAAAGGCCGTGAGTCGGTGGATCAGGCCAGCAAGGATATCGCCAACCTGGAGTCCTCCATCAGCGGAGCCAATCTGAGCGTGCAGTCGCTGGCCGAACAGGCAGAAAAGATTGGCAAGGTGATCAACGTAATCCGTGAAATCGCCGAACAAACCAATCTGTTGGCGCTGAATGCCGCCATTGAAGCTGCCCGCGCCGGTGAGCAGGGCCGCGGATTTGCCGTAGTTGCCGATGAAGTTCGCGGCCTGGCGCAGAAGACCGCAGGCTCGGTGGACGAAATTCGCCAGATCGTCGAATCGTTGCAGAAGGAAAGCCGCACCGCAGCGGACTCGATGCGTACCAGCGGCGAAGAAGTCGGTCGTTGCGTACAGGCCAGTCAACTGGGCTCTGAGCTATTGAAAAGCACCGTTGCCGATGTGCTGGAGATCCGCCGGCTGAACGTACTGATCGCAGGCACCACAGAGCAGCAATCCGCGGCATCGGTAGGCATCAATTATCGCCTGACCGCTGTCCACGCCATTGCGCAGAACAATGCCACGGATGTCGTTACCCTCGTCCAGTGCAGCAAAGACCTCTCGCCGATGGCGAACCGGCTCGAGGCGCTGGGCGCGGCGTTTGCGGTGAAAAAACAGCTGTAATTGCTGAGACGCTATCTCTTTCTGCCGCGCTGTCTCGCGGCAAATACTGGACCTGTAGCTGCCGAAGGCTGCGATTGCGGTCTGCCAGGATGAATGCTTCGCAGCCTCGCGCTGCTCGTCAGCTCCTACAAAATGCTCGCGTTGACTACGCCGACAAGTGCTCATACAAGATCGTCGCGCCGACCAGTATCAGCACCAGACCGCCAATAATCTCGGCGCGCTTGCCGACCATGGTGCCCAATACCCGGCCCAGCATCACACCAATGGTGACCATGGTCATGGTCGCCAGACCGATTGCCGCCGCTGCTACCAGAATATTCACGTCTACAAATGCCAAGCCAACCCCGACGGCCAGCGCGTCGATGCTGGTGGCGAAAGCAGTAACGGCCAGAATCAGAAACGAATGCTGACCCGCTTTTTCCTCGGGCTCTTCCTCATCCTGCTTCACGCCGTTGTAGATCATGTGCAAGCCGAGAATCAGCAGCAGCGTGAAGGCGATCCAGTGGTCCCAGCTTTCAACGAAGCTGCTGGCCGCATTGCCAATCGCCCAGCCGATGACGGGCGTGATGGCTTCAATCACACCGAAAATAACACCGGTGCGCAGCGCTTCGATAAAACGGGGTTTGTGCAGGCTGGAGCCTTTACCGATGGCCGCTGCAAAAGCGTCCGTGGACATGGCCAGGGCAACGAATATGAGAGAAATGGGGCTCACGGTTTACTTCCAGTCGGGCTATGAGTCAACGACACATCCACACGCCCGACTTTAGGCATGGATATGTCGCTGGTCTCGCCAACCAAAAAAGGTGTTCGTACCACGGCTGCTGCCGAGAATGTTGATACGAACGCTCCTGAGATAACTCAGCAGCAGGCTACTCCCCAACGAAGGTGGGCATCATACCCGTTCCGGGCATGAAAATATCGTCAAACACTTCACAAATTTTCGGTTGTACAGGAGGAACACTTTCTCTGTGGGAGCTGGGCTTGCCCGCGATAAGGACACCTCGATTCTGCAGGTAGATCACCTATACCTTATCGCGGGCAAGCCCAGCTCCCACGGGTAAATGCATTGCAGTTCAAGCAATCGAGTTGCAGTGACTAAGCGATGACATAGCCACGCCCAGGCTCACTGCACATTCCGGTACAACATCAATCGCGCGCTTTCATGCAGCCCG
This sequence comes from Pseudomonas quasicaspiana, assembly GCF_021147825.1. Classification (NCBI taxonomy): domain Bacteria; kingdom Pseudomonadati; phylum Pseudomonadota; class Gammaproteobacteria; order Pseudomonadales; family Pseudomonadaceae; genus Pseudomonas; species Pseudomonas quasicaspiana. The sequence goes on along the minus strand of NZ_JAGTPI010000089.1, from coordinate 7,334 downwards.
AGGGTCAACGCACGCAACCGACTGAACTCCTCCGGATGCTGACCCGCAACGTCCTCCAACGGGGTTGCCGAGGCCAGGTCGTGCAGCGTCGGTGATGTACCGTCGTGTTCCATTTGCAGGAGGAAATGCCGGGTCACGCCACCAATCAACGGGAACGTACCCTCGCGCAGCACCAATGGCACGACACGTTCACCTTCGGGCGCAGGTTGCTGGATGTCCCGACCCATGGCGCCGTTGCTGAACGGGATGCCTGCCATACCTGCCACGGTGGGCAACAAGTCCGCCAACCCGACTGCCTCCTCCACCACCTTCGTCCCAATCAAACCTGGTGCGTGAATCAGCATCGGCACGTTGTTGCTCTCCAGGCCTAACTGTTCAAAGGCCGGAGGCATGTGCGGGATCTGGCTGATACGGGTGTTGTGGTCTCCAAACAGGACAAAAATCGTGTTCTCGTAGTAACCGCCCGCCTTGGCCAGCTCCATCAGCCGCCCGATATTGAAGTCCAGCAAGCGCACCGCGTTGTATTGCTCGACGCTGCGCGAGCCCGCTGCCTGAACTTGTTCGAGGGTCAGTTTGCTGACTTCAAAACCGTCGTTTTCCTTGGGAATGGTAAACGGCCGGTGATTGCCTGCCGTCTGCAAATAGGCGAAGAACGGCTTGTCCTTGGGCAGCGCACGCAGGATTCGGTCGCCTTCCTTGAACAGATCCAGATCGGAAATCCCCCAGACATCCACCACAGGCGAATGCCAGTCACGCTCGTCATAGAGTCGAATGTCGACGATGCTGCGGCGGATCAGAGCATTCATGTTGGCCCAACCGGAGTTGCCGCCAATCATGTACAGCTTCTCGTAGCCCTTGAAGTCGTTGATCAGTGTGTTTTGCCGGGTCAGCATCGGGTGTCGGGTCGCGGTTTCCTGACGGGTCACATCGGGCACCCCGGTAATGCTTGCCCATACAGTTTTGGCAGTTCCCGTCACGGGCACATAAAAATGCCGGAAGAACCAGCTTTGCTGAGCCAGCCGATCCAGATTTGGGGTCGGGTTGAGCGGGTTGCCATACGCCCCCACGGCACTGGTGCCCAAGGACTCAAGCATCACGAACACCACGTTCGGCGGCCGCGTGGCAGCTACGTTGTAGGGCTGTACATCTTGCTGACGCTTGAATGTCAGGCTTTGCGGATCTGGTTTATCGACGCCCAGATAATCAGCGACCACTGGATAATGCTCACGCACCACGTCTTCGTCGTAACGCGATTGCCCGACTTTGAGCGTGTCATAAAGGAACAGCACCGGGTTCAACCCCAGCGCAGCAACCTGACTGTTGCCGGAAAAGAACGCATCGCTCCAGCGCAGCGGTACCGGATTTTCCAGATTGAGGTTTTCAACGCGGCCCAGCAGCCCCAACAAAGTGGCCAACGTCACGAGCACTGCGCCAAACGCGACGGACCAACGCTTGATCGGCCTGGCCTGACGCTCAAGAGTCACCCGCTCCACCCCGATGAAGGCCGCGATTATGACCCCGATACCGGCGAGCCAACTGGCGGTGATCCACAGCACCGGATAGGTTTGCCAGAGCATGTCCCGGGAAATCTGCGCGTCGTCCAGATAACGCATAACGCTCGCGTTGATCCGCACACCCAGATACGCGTAATGCCCGAAGTCGACGATGTAAACCAGAGTGACCAACGCCAGTACGACCGCCAGATACATCCGCGCCAACCAACGCATCGTTTTGACGTTCAGCAGGTTCCAGCGAGGAATCCACAGCAGCACAACGAGAGGCAACGCCAACAACAAAGCCAGACGCAAGTCGAACCGGAAGCCGATGCCCAGCGTCTTTGCGACCGTGTTGTCAGTGCTCAGACTGGCAGGATCAACACCGGAAAAACCGAAGAAAAAAACCAGCCGCAACACGCTCAGCAGCACGAAAAACAGCACGGTCACGCCCAGCCAATACAGCAAGCGCCGTGATTGCAGCCACCCCATTTTCATCCCCTTGAACGTCGTACTCACAAGCCCGAAACCGGCTTGCCGTTTGATAGCGTTAATGGCTGGCGAATGCGCCAGCGACGATGGATGCCACGCACGACCATCACTACCAGCGCCACACAGCAATACAACGCCAGCAACGGGTCGATCAGGTAGTCCCAGTAGTTTTCCGAAGGTTTGCCGCGTACCGCGAAGGCCAGTGTTGCGCCTGCCAGCATCACCACCCCCAGGCCATTACGCAGGTACAACAAGCCAAACGCGATGACCGCAACAGCAATGATCAGAGGCCGCGGATTAAAGCCCAGACGATAAGGATCGCTGTAGCTGAGGCCCAAAGTAGCCGGGTAAAGGACCAATGCCAGGGCAGCAAAAACAATCACCACAACGGCGCCAGGTCGAGCCACTCCAGGCAGCCTCATACCCAGACGCTGCAACGTGAACCAGACAAGAACAATCGCGGTGGTGATCGCCAGATCATCGGTAAAGCTGCGTACATAGGCCGCCAGCGAAAGACCATTGAGGCTGACAAAGCCCAAGGCTGAAAATCCCGCCAGAATAATCAGGCGTGACTTCAGACTCGGTGCCAACGGCGCAACCAGAAGGAACAGCGCCAGACTGAAAAACAGATGGGCTTGCCATAGAGGCATCACAGCAGTTGCTCCGCCAGCCAGGCTTCATTGAAGCTGACGTGTTTGATGAAGGTGTTATTCCACGAATACACCAAGTGGTAGATGCCTTCAGGGCTGCGGATGAAGTACGGGTACTCGTACTCGAAATCGCAGCCTTGCGGTGAGCACACGCGCTGATCGAGGTTGCTCAGGAATGCCTCCTCCAACGGATGACGGCGCTCACCACTGGAGGCCCGGAAACCTTCGCCGATGATTTCCTTGTAGGCATCAAAGGAAAATGGATTGCCCTGCGGATCGGGGGACTTGTCCAGATCGATCAAAGAGGTCCAGTGATCCATCTGCTCGTCCGTGCCGTACAGGCTCAATTTGAAACGACCGTCGCGCAGGTCGTTCAGCGCAACCAACAAACCGCGGCCAGGGGTACCGACGGCTGCCAGCGAAGAGTTGGGGTTGCTCGGCGCAAGGGGCAGCGGCTCGCTCCAGGTCTGACCGCCATCTTCGGTGCGACTGGCGAGCACTTTGTGATGCGTATTGCCCGCGTAGCGCAGCAACGCAACCGCGCGCTTGTCATCCAGCGGCACCACGGTTGGCTGCAGAGAGTTCGTGCCGCGGCTGATGCGGAATTTGTCGATCACATCGCCATTGGCGCTGAGGTAAAGGTATTCGGCGAACTTGCCCAGAAACTCGTGATAAACCGGCAGGCCTATCGAACCGTCGGCGTGAAACACCGGCGCGGCACGCACCAAGGTGCTGATGTTGAGGAAAGGCGAGGTGACCAATTGCCGTGGCTGAGACCAGCTTTTGCCCATGTCCTCGGAGACCATCACGTTGACTGAACTGCCTGCCCAGCCACCCACCGACACGGACACATAGAACAGCCACAAGCGCTGGTCCGGTGCCAAGGCGACCACAGGGTTACCGAGTTTACGAATATATTTACCGGTCCCTTCCTGAGTGGACTGACGGGTCGCCAGCACTTGCTCATCGCCCCACTCGCCTGAGCTCGCATCGAATCGCGAGGCGCGAATTTCGACATCGCCCGCCCCCTCACGAGTGCCCGCGAACCACACCGACATCAGGTCGCCACCGGGCAATGCGGTCACTGCCGAGGAGTGTACGAAGTCATCAAGGTCAGACGATGCGAAGCGGGTGTTATAACTGGCTTTAGCCGCAACGCCTGAAGCCGGTGTGAGGACCGGGGCAACGGCGAAACCGGACAGCCTGTGCTGCGGATGGCTGAGCCATGCGCCGAGGAAAACCAGAGCGAGCGCAAGATATGCACTCAAGACAGGTACATTGAAAGAAGTCAGTCGCATGGGTATTGATCACAACCGCGAAGGCAAAATGTCTGGACTCAATCACGGGACTCGTCGGCGAGAGGCCGCCGTCGGCCGGTGATCATTGACAACGGCAGGTTGTCCTTCACCTGATAACTCTCAAACAGTGCCGCCGCTATATGCAGGCACACCACCCACGCCAGGCCGTCAGCCAGCGTTTCATGAATCTGCTGAGGCCAGTCTGCGCCCCACAAGGCATCTACTTCGGTCATCAACCATCCCGTCAGACCGATGCCGAAAATCATCACCATCATCAGCACCATGACCAGCGCGCCCAGCGGCGAATGCCCCAGCCGATGTTCCGGCTGACGCCTGAGCAGCGAACTCACATGGGCACGCAAACGCGCAGGCGTCGGCCAGAAATCGGACCAGCGCGCACTGCGCGGTCCGATGAAACCCCACACCACACGCACCACCAGCCAGGCAACCGCGTAGTAACCCAGCCAGACATGCCAATCATCACCAGCCTCATTGAAGAAGTAGTTGGCGACGAACACACCGGCCAGGGAAATGTGGAACAGCCGCACCAGCGGGTCCCACAGGCGTAGGGTGGGACGGCTCATCAGCCCTTGATCTCGGTCTTCACGGCTTTGCCGGTGACCGGATCGTGGTAGATCTCGACTTTGCGCTTGTCTTTGTCGAAGCCGTAGATTTCGTAGCAGTTGCCGTCAGTGACTTTGAACTTGCTGATCTCGTAACCCTGAGCCTTGAGTTGCTCCTGGAATTTGCCCTGATCCTGCCAGGTGGAGCGTTCGGCGGTGGTGCATTGTGGTCCGGCAAGGGCCAGCGGGCTGGCGAGGAGAAAGGGAACCAGCAACAGGACTTTACGCATGGCAGACACTCGTAAGAACTAAGGAGGCGCTACTGTGCGAAACAAAGCTTAGCGAAAGCTTAGGACGCAACAGACCGTTACATCTTCTCCGACACAAGGCTCTGCCCGAAGCGCTGGCGTAGCGGCATCATGTGCGCCCTCACCGGCTGAAACCAATACGGAACACCTTATGCGCCTGCTCCTTGTGGAAGATGACCGTGCCGTAGGCCAGGGCATCCGCGTCGCCCTCGGCAGCGAAGGCTATACGCTGGACTGGCTGCAAGATGGCGCGAGCGCTCTTCATGCCCTGCGCAGCGAACGCTTTGACTTGCTGCTGCTCGACCTTGGCCTGCCGCGTCTGGACGGTCTCGACTTGCTGCGCCAGATTCGCGCGGAACAACAGTCTTTGCCCGTCCTGATCCTGACCGCACGGGACGGCACGCCGGACCGCATCGCCGGGCTGGACGCCGGTGCCGATGACTATCTGGTCAAACCGTTCGACGTGGATGAGCTCAAGGCTCGGGTTCGTGCGCTGCTGCGCCGCAGTCAGGGACGTGCGCAACCGTTGCTGGAGCATGGGCCAATCAGCCTCGATCCTTCGACCCAGCAAGTCAGCTTCAACGGCGTAGAAATCGCCATGACGCCCATGGAGTATCAGCTCCTCCATCAACTGATGATCCGGCCCGGTAAAGTCGTGACCCGCGAGCGTTTGTCGTCGACGCTCTACGGCTGGCAAGACAAGGTGGAGAGCAATACGCTGGAGGTGTTGATCCACAACCTGCGCAAAAAACTCTCCGCCGAATTGATCCGCACCGTGCGCGGCGTGGGCTACCGGATCGAGACTCTGTGATGAGTTCAGTTCGCGCGCGCATTCTCATCCCCGTGCTGCTCCTGCTGCTGTTGGGCGACTTGACCATCAGCTGGTTGGCGTTGCGCGACAGCCACACCGAAATCGAAGAGGTGTACGACGCACAGCTGGCGCAAAGCGCGCGCCTGCTGCAGGGCGTTCTGCGCCAACGGCCTCCGGGCGAAACAGACCTTGATCGGCTTTATCAGGCTTTCGACGAAGCCATGAGTCGAGTGGGTGGCGGTGAAGCCGCACATCCTTATGAAACCCGATTGACGTTCCAGATCTGGCGCAACACGGGCGAACTTCTGGTGCGTTCCGCCGAAGCACCGGAGCTGGACGGCCCGCCCGCTACCGAGGGCTCGCATGACTTCCTCAAAGACGGCAATGACTGGTGTGGTTTCCTGCTGGTCGATGCCCAGCAAGGGCTGCTGATCTGGGTTGGCGAGCGTGACGACGTGCGTCAGGATCTGATTCAACGCATCGTTCGCCATACCCTTTGGCCAACGGTAATTGGCGTGCCGCTTCTCGCCATCGCCATCTGGCTGGCGATTGGCTGGGGAATGCGTCCCCTGCAGTTCATGGCCAGCGTCATCCGTCGACGCGAGCCGGAAAGCCTTGAGCCGCTGGACCTGTCACCTCTGCCTAAAGAGCTGGAGCCTATGCAAACCGCACTCAATCGCCTGCTGATCCAGATCGAAAATCTGCTGGATCGAGAGCGTCGTTTTATAGCGGATGCCGCTCACGAATTAAGGACCCCGCTGACCATCCTGCGCATCCACGCGCAAAATGCCAAACAGGCGCAACTGCCTGAACAACGCGAAGAAGCGCTGGATTACCTGGTGCATGGCGTCGATCGCGCGACGCGCATCGCCAGTCAGTTGCTGACCATGGCGCGCCTTGAGCCGAAGATAAAACACGATGAACTGCAGACTTTCGATCTGGGCAGCCTGGTCCGTGAGGAACTCGCCGAACTGACGCCACTGGCAGCCGAGAAAAAAGTCGAGCTGGTATTCGATGGCGTCGAGGACTTCCGGTTGCACAGTGATCCGGCAGCCATCACCGTCGCCTTTCAGAACCTGCTGACCAACGCCCTTAACTTCGCTCCGGCCAACAGCGAGATCCGGGTCATTCTCGACCGGGCTCAAAACGGCGAGGCCGAGCTGCGCGTCGAGGACAGCGGGCCGGGCATTGACGAAAAAAATGCACCGCGCTTGCTGGAGCGTTTCTACACCAATGGCCATAGCAACGGCGCAGGACTGGGGCTGGCCATCGTCGAGATGATCGTCAAAAAACTCGACAGCAGCCTGCAGATCGGCAACCGCCCTGATGGCGGGTGCTGTGCGCAGTTGCGGCTCAGGAGTCTTGTAGAGCTGAAGCTGAACGCTCCGGCCTGAAATGAGATCAACGGTAGGACCGAATTCATTCGGGAAGGCGGCATTTCTGATGGACACAGACACATCGAATGTACCGGACTTTCGCGAATGAATTCGCTCCCACAGGGTTTGCATTTACCTCAGGCTCACCGCGATCCCGTGGGACCAAATTCATTCGGGAAGGCGGCATTTCTGATGGACACAGATGCATCGAATGTACCGGATTTTCGCGAATGAATTCGCTCCCACAGGGTTTGCATTTACTTCAGGTTCACCGCGATCCCGTGGGACCGAATTCATTCGGGAAGGCGGCATTCCTGATGGACACAGATACATCGAATGTACC
>NZ_JAGTPI010000088.1:0-19807 GCF_021147825.1 Pseudomonas quasicaspiana | reverse complement strand
ATAGGCCTTATACATAGATGCAACCGGGTAGCAGTGTTCAAAAGCAGGTTGAATGTAGGGGCGAGTCCATACATAGGACCGGCTTTAGCCGGGAGGGCGGTATCACTAGCGAGGGATATTTAGCGAATGTCCCGACGTCCTCCCAGCTAAAGCGGAACGCCGCCCGGCCGGTCCTACGGAATAGCGCGGTCTATGTGGGAATGAATTCGCTCCCACAGGTCACGTGCCATCCCTGATAATGAGTGCTCGATCCCGATACATCCCCTTCTGCAGAGTTAGCTAGAACATTTTGGAATGACTAAAATAGCCAAACTCATTGCTGTTTTTTAATGCGTTGAAAGTTATAGCTTTGTGCAGTTATTTACTTTTTTGCGCAGATTAGATACCTGTTAGTTATGACAGTGACACCGTATTTCCTCCTGTTTAGTATCGCTCTACGTCGGCATAAATGAGCCTTTTGCTTTGGCGGCGTTGTGTGATATTTCGTGGCCAAGTGTCAATTTCAAGAGGGATATGTAATGAGCATAAAACAGGATGAAAAATCGAAGGCCCCGGTCAAGTTGAAAGCGCCCGTTGTGCTGGAGGCTCAGGTGATTGATGGTGAGAGCACTATAGACTTCGGGAGTCTTGAGCCGGAAGGCGCTACCTTGGTCGTTGCCTATGACGGCATCAAGACAGGGGATAGAGTCCAGGCGTGGGGACTGACGCCTCCCAACAACTACGATGAAACGCAAGTCGTTCCGGATAGAGCGATTTCTTTGACCTTCAAGGTGCCTAGAGCGTACTTTAGTGGAAAGCGGTCTGTAAGTTTTCAGTACTTTCTGCGGGCGGATGATAATAGTGTTATTGCTATATCTGAGGCCGCTCACTATACAGTTACTGATTCAGTTCCGGAGCCGTTACCTGCTCCGGCTATACAGGAAGCTGTCGCCGACTCCATTGTTGTTTCGAGTCTTCCGATCTCCGGCGCGACACTGCTGGTTGATTATCCGGGGGCTCAGGCTGGCGACGTTATTACAGCAAGTGCTATGGGTCCAAACAACACGAATCATTCGGAGACCAGGATTTCAATTGGTTCGGTCCCGATGACATTCAAGGTACCCAAGGCATGGTTTGATAAGGTCCTGGAGGATGGAGGTAGGGCGACAGTACATTCTTACCGTGTCGATCCGGTGAGTGGCGATCCAGGCAATGCTTCAAGCATGAAGATGTATGGGGTCGAGTGACAGGCTCCCACTCTATAGATTTCCTGTAGAAGCCAACTTGTTGGTGAGGCGTCAGACCTGCTTTGCCAGGTAAACCGCCTCGCGAACAAGTTCGCTCCTACCTGTATCAATCGCTCAGGTAATTAATACTCGATCCGCACATCCCCCTTCGGAATGCTGCAGCACGACAGAATGTAGCCTTCTGCTTCGTCTTCTTCGGTGATCCCGCCGTTGTGCTCCATCTCCACTTCGCCGCTGAGCTTCATCACCTTGCAGGTCCCGCAGATACCCATGCCGCAGGCTTTCGGGATCATCAGGCCGAGCTTGGCCGCAGCTGCGTGGACGGTTTCGCCCGGTGCCACGCGAATGCTCTTGCCGGTGTCGGTGAATTCCACCTGATGCAGATCCGAGGCGTCCACTTCAGGCGCTTCGGCGGCGATTTCGGCTTGTTCCACAGCATCGGCACGGGCTTCGGGAGGCGTCGCGCCGAACGATTCCTCATGGTATTGCGCCATGTTGAAACCGTTAGCTTCCAGCAGGCGTTTGACGGCCGTCATGTAAGGCGTCGGGCCGCAGCAGAACACCTCGCGCTCCATGAAGTCCGGCACCATCAGCTCTAGCATCTTCTGATTCAGATACCCGCGATAACCGGCCCAAGGCTCGCCAAGACCATGCTTCTCGCAGATCAGGTGCAGGCTGAAGTTATCGATCCGCGACGCCATGTGCTCCAGCTCGCGGTGATAAATGATGTCTTTGGGGGTGCGGGCGCTGTGCACGAACACCATGTCGACGTTGGCGTTGGTGTCGTAGAACCAGCGCGCCATGGACATCACCGGCGTGATGCCGACGCCGCCACTCAGGTAGAGGATTTTCGGGTTCGGGAAGTCGATGGCGTTAAACAGCCCGACCGGACCGTGGACCGCCAGCTCCTGACCTTCATGCAGCGTGTCGTGCAGATAGTTGGAAACCTTGCCGCCAGGCACGCGCTTGATGGTGACCGAGAAGCTGTAAGGCACCGAAGGCGAGCTGGAAATGGTGTACGAGCGCATCACCGGCACGCCTTCGATTTCAAGCTCCAGGGTCACGAACTGGCCGGGCTTGAAGAAGAACATGATTGGCTGGTCAGCCATGAAGCAGAAGGTGCGCACGTCCCAGGTTTCCTGGATCACTTTGACGACACGAACCAGGTGACGGCCGTTCGCCCATGTCTGGGTATTTACCGGGCTCAGGAAGCTTTGGGACATGCTGAATCTCCAACGGCCGACGACCGGCCTCATGATGCGAATTCTGCGTAAGGCGCAGACCACCCACTTACCTGCCAGCGACATCGGCGTACTTATCGCGACCAGCCCCTGATTACCTGCATTAGCGCGTCGGGAACGGATTCGGCCATGTCGCCCATGGATAAGGTCAAGTCTGCGCCGGACTCCACACTCGCCACTAAATGTTTATCGAAAAGCATGAGCGGCAAAACAATCGCCGTCTTGCGTGCCAAACGCCACAAAGAACCGTATTAGCCACATTCGCCGACCGTAAACCGTATGGTCATGAGGACTTCAAACGATGGACGTCACCGCAACCTTGAGCTTGGGCGATCCGCTGGAACCGGCACGTAAGGCCACTGCCGAGATGCTGCAGAATCGCGAACGCACTTATTCGCTGCCGCAGCCTTTCTACAGTGATGAGCGGTTGTTTGAAATCGACATGCAGGAGATCTTCCACAAAGAGTGGCTGATCGCGGGCATGACCGCCGAAATTCCGGCCAAGGGTAACTACCTGACGCTGCAGATCGGCAAAAACCCGGTGGTTGTGGTGCGCGGTCCGGATGGCGCGGTCAATGCTTTCTTCAACGTTTGCCGCCATCGCGGTTCGCGTCTGTGCACCAAGGAGAAGGGCAAGGTCGCCAAACTGGTGTGCCCATACCACCAGTGGACCTACGAGCTCGACGGTCGCCTGTTGTACGCGGGCAGTGAAATGGGCGATGACTTCGACATGAAGAACTTCAGCCTCAAGCCCATCAACGTGAAAACCGCGGGCGGCTATATCTTTATCAGCCTCGCGGAAAACCCGCCGGCCATCGACGAGTTCCTGCAGACCCTCAAGCACTACATGGAACCGTACGACATGGAAAACACCAAGGTGGCGGTGCAGACCACCTTGATGGAAAAGGCCAACTGGAAACTGGTGCTGGAAAACAACCGCGAGTGCTATCACTGCACTGGTTCACATCCAGAGCTCCTTAATACGTTGCTGGAGTGGGACGACGTAACAGATCCGCGTGCGACCCAGTCGTTCAAGGATCACGTCGCCGAATCGGCTGCGGCCTGGGAGGCTGAGAAGATCCCGTTCGCTCACGCTGCTTTTGGCTTGCGTAACCGTATCGTGCGCATGCCGCTGCTCAAGGGCACGGTGTCCATGACCATGGACGGCAAACAGGGCTGCAAGAAACTCATGGGCCGGATCACAAACCCGGACCTGGGCTCGATGCGCATCCTGCACCTGCCGCACTCCTGGAACCACTGCATGGGCGATCACATCATCGTGTTCACGGTGTGGCCGATCAGCGCTCAGGAAACCATGGTCAGCACCAAATGGCTGGTACACAAAGATGCCGTTGAAGGTGTGGACTACGACGTGGCTCGCTTGCGCGAAGTCTGGGACGCGACCAACGATCAGGATCGGCGCCTGGCTGAAGAAAACCAGCGCGGCATCAATTCCGACGCCTACCAGCCAGGTCCTTACTCCAAGACCTATGAGTTCGGTGTGGTCAACTTCATCGACTGGTACAGCGCCCGCATGCTTGAAAACATGGGTGCCGAGCCCGCGCCGTATCTGAAGGGTGTGGCGGTTAATCACGAGTGATGCATTGAAACCCTGTAGTAGCGGCCCCGGGGTCTCTGACACCACTCTGTCGCGAAGCAAACGAGAACCTGTAGGAGCGCGCTTGCCCGCGATTTGGTCTGTCGGTCGATGAATATATCGCCTGTGCTGACGCAAACGCGGGCAAGCGCGCTCCTACAGGTAAAATCATTCCAAAATCAGGTGGTTATATACCTTTTGGTAAGAGCTTCCGCAGATTGTTTTTCATCTGATCAAATCCCCGCAGGCCTAATCCTTCTGGATATCACCAGCCCGAGTAAATAACTAATCCACCGAGCAATCCCACAGCAATTGTGGAGAAGTCACTAATCCCTTTTATAAAACCGTTCTGAAGAGTGACTATCAAGTAGTTTCGTTGGCATAGCCACGACTTTCCGCTCGCACCCCCTGATGCCCAAGCCGTTGATGTAGTCGCTGGAAGACAAATTTCTGCATTTGCATCTTCTGTGATATCGCATCTCTCTAAACACTAAGTCCTACACGAATAGATGAGGTTATGCATGGGGTTGCTTATGTATTCCTACAACGTGCTGGAATTTTCCTACGGCATTATCGGACGTCGAAAATATTAAACGACTTGGCACGTTATTGAACGAAGTGGTACCAATACACCACTCGCGGCGCATGCCGTGAGCACGAAGGGAATTATTCCCGTTCACATAAATATATGGAGTACATCAAATGGGTCGTAAGCGTTCTGAAATCGCAATTGTTCCGTTCAACAAAAATGATGAGTTTGTAGGGGGGCTCTTGCCTAGTGAGACTCTGTTTTATTCACATGACTAATGTTGTGTAGCCCACGGGCTAGCTTGGGGGGGTGACCCCCAAGCACTACTTCAAGGAGCGAAAAATGTTTGAGCGTGATTTCTCTGTAATATCATCTGAGGAAAAAGTCCTGCAGGCTGCATCTTCGTTAGGTTTCTCGTTTTCGACAGAATTCAAAAATGCCTCAAAGACAGTTGCAGTATCGAAGTTGATAGACAAAACCGGCGTAACAGTAGCCGAAGGTGCCGGTAAAGGAATATTTTGTAAAATTGGTGCGCAGGCTGAAAGTCTGGAGCACTTTGCTCTGGATGATAATTTACTTACGGGTCTGGTTTCCTCCGCTATAGATGATATCCGTAGTCAGCCTTCGCTCAGTATGGACGGATTGCTCGCTAATCTTCCCAAAAGCCGTTCTGCAATCGACTGCGTCGAAATGCATGACATGCTCACGGGTGGCAAGGTAAGAGTACCTGCTGTAATTCAACTGCCATGCAAGGAGTTGGGAGATAAAATTGAGACGCACCCTGAGCTTTCCTATCTCAATCGCTATTCATCAAACTCAGGTCTTGCATTTGGTTGCTCAAAAAATGAAGCGATACTTCACGGGCTTAATGAGGTTGTTGAGAGACATGCACTTTCAAAGGTCCTAATGTCTCTGTGCGGTCAGCACGAAAAGCTACTGCTGAAATCTCCAAGTGCGGAGCTACTGGACGAATTATTTTTTGGTCAAGACTGTCTTCGCGCTTCGGTGGACGGAATGAAAGTATTGCTCACACATACCATTTATGGTGTCTATTTCTGTATGGCTATTCCGAAAAGGCCAGATGGCAGGTACCCCGTATGTCTCATCGGGTCTGGATGTTCTGTAGATGCGCGTGTAGCGATCGAACGTGCTTCAACCGAGCTTCTTCAGGCGTTGGAGTTGTTCGACGAGTCAGAGAGGGACAATGATCTCAAGGCCTATTCATTGATGCATCGGTCATTGAAATTACAGCCGCTGATCGACCTTGAAGTGCTCAGAAATAATGAATACATATGCAGGCGGCTGGATCCTCCCGGGAAAAAAACGGTCGCGCATCAGCTTGAATATATAATTGAACAGATTTCTGCTACCGGCTTGCGGATATTACGTCGAACACTGCTTGAATTTGATAACGGTTGCGTGGTGACTCAGATATACATACCTGGTGTGGAGCGTTTCAACTTGGTTCGAGCCGGTATTCCTGTGGTGCCGCAACATTTGCTGCATGCTAATAGGTCTTTTTCTTAAAGGCACCTAGTAAAATGTTCAATTTCTTGAAAGATACCTTTCTCGCAAAAAAGAGACTTTTTCTTAGCGCAACGGCTATAACGGTCCTTCTGAAAGGCGTTGCTGTCATTCCTGCGCTTTTATTGGGGAAGATTATTGATGGCCTCGTTTCTCCAGGCGTTGTTCCCGCCTCCGGTGTGTTTTGGCTTATTGCAGCGCTGTGTATAGCGATTATTTTTCAGTCTGTTTTCAGTCCACTGCAAACGTATCAACTGGTGAGCCTTGTGCAGACGACGCTGAAGGAAAAATCTATTGAATGGACCAAAGCTATCCTGGAGAAAGAGTTTGAAGCTTTTTCAGCTTTTAGACTCGGAGGATTGATTAAGGCCGTGGAGCGAGGCATCACCGCTCATGAAAAACTACTGACTTTTTTCATTACCTCAGGTTTTCCACTTTTCATTGAGTTGATTTTGGTCGGGGCAGTATTTGCCTATGCTGGAGGGTTTACGCTCTTTATAGTGCTTCTGGGTATATCGATCGGATATATGCTGCTTTACCACTATCTGGTTAACTGGAGAAGGCCCTATTTGCTAGTTGTCAATACTGAGGAAGATCTGGTTTCCTCCAGGCTATTTGAGACACTTAATGCTGGAAAAATAGTTAAACTAGAGCAGGCCTGTGACCATGCTCTTGGGCCGCTGTGCGAAAGTTACACGGCCTACGCGCGAGCGGCTACGAAGGTCGCCAGTACTGGCGCTGTTCTCGGGTCAATCAGGATTCTTTATACGGGCCTTTCAACGACTGCTTTACTGGCCTGGGGCGTTCAGGATCAGTTATCAGCTTCGCCGCATTTGACCGTAGGTAGCCTGGTTGCGGTGTTTTCTATTGCTGGGATGTTTTTGAATAACTTTAGTCAGTTAGCGGAGGCTTACAGGACGCTCGATCAGTTTTTAGTCGATAAGAAAAGACTTCAGGAGATTTTATCGTTAGAGAATCTTCTACAGGTGCTTCAAACCCCATTCCCAGACCGCCTTTCGATGTTGAATCTTTCGGTTATGAGTCCGCTAACTGACAGGCCTATGCGTTTTCAACGTGAGCAATCAGTTGCGATCATCGGACCCAGCGGAGCGGGGAAGACGACATTGTTGGAATCACTGGCAGGCGTGGTAAAGACCCGGCGGCATCACCTTGGCTTCAACGACCGGCGGCTACAGCCTCATGACATTGAGGGGTATTTGCGCCGTGTTCGCTACTGCCCACAGGGGGCGGCGTTTCTGGAAGGTGCTTTTGAGCAATCCGTGCTGTTCGGCCGCGAGACATCTTCGGTTCTCGCTCACGTCGTGGATGACCTCGAATTGCGGGAGTTGGTCGAAAATCGGCACATTTCTGAAGGTGCTAAAAACATCTCCGGGGGCGAAGCGAAGCGGCTTTCGCTGTTGCGGTTGATTAACCGCCCGGGGGATTTCAATTTGTTCGACGAGCCCACCGCCTCCCTGGACCAAGACACACGGTTGCGGGTATGGGATGTCATTTTTTGCCACTTCAAAAGCAGCGGGCTGATTTGTGTAACTCATGATTTGGAAGCGTTGCCACAATTTAATCGAGTCATTGTCATAAAGCAGGGGTCAGTGGTCGCTGATGGTCCATGGTCTGAGTTAGAAGGTGATGGGCGGATCGCAGAATTGGTGGCTCAAATCGTTTCTAGCTCAGCCGACTCCTGATTCCTGTGGGAGATTAAATGCTGATGTGGGACCGGCTTTAGCCGGGAAGGCGGTATTTCTGACGAGCCGTTGCTAGTGACGGTGACGGCCTCTTCCCGGCTAAAGCCGGTCCCAGGAGATCGCGACAATACCTAAGATCACGCAGAATTTGCCCTCGGAGTTAAAACCAGACCGCTCCCGTCGCACTCCGAAAGTTATCTTCACTCGCTTTGACACTCCGAAACAGTCTTAAAAACTGTCATTTCTACCAGTACCCACGCTATTCCCCCCGCCCTACCATCAGCTTGACTCTCGAGTGTGCATTCCGAGCATTTTTCCTTTGCGCAGACGCAATTGAGGAGAGGCTGAAATGAAGGCATGGCACAGGAGTGCGTTGCTCGTTGCAATTCTTATGAGTTGTTTACTGGCGCTCATGCTCAACGCAGCAACGGGCAAGAATGCCCCGCAGGCGGTATGGGAAGAGATTCACGCGGGAACGTTCGAAGAGCCGCGACAGATCAACGAACCGGCATGGCGAGGCGCGGTATTTCTTGATACCGACGTGCAACCAGGCGCGTTTTACGTGGCAGCTTTCGACAGTCAGCCCGAGCAGCCCAACCCTGCCTTCCCCGACGTACCGCAATCCAGTGAGTCCTGGACCTATGCGGGTCAACATTCAGGGTTGGGGCCGGACCTTAAACCCTTCACCGAACCCACCCGTATTGACGCACTTCACCTTGCGCAGATAGACGGTAAAAAGGCGCTGCTACGCTCGAAAATCGAGGGCCTGCCCAGCTCGCAAACGCCATATCCGACCACTTCTCAGAGCAATGACTTTTGGGCCTTCATCGGCTTCTTCGAAAAATCTGGCACCGAGAACGACATGAAAGGCATCGAGGACCTGGCATGGCCTGGTGTGTTCATGAAATACGAGCCGACCCATTCGGTTTATGTCGCATTGCGCACCGGGCATCCGCTAATCGACGCTTGGCCCGCGCCTGATAGCGAACAAGGCGCAGGCTATTGGAAATTTGCCGGGACGGACTCGGGGATCCCTGTTACCGCACCTAAGCCGTGGAGTGCACGAAGCACACAGGCAGGTTCTTATTACCACCAGCCTGCCACGGCTCTGCGTCACTACTACTGGGGTTCTAAATTCATCGGTTTCCCGGTCCTGATGGGCAAAGTATTTCCCAATGATCCACAAACAACCACCTCCTGGACTTACCTCGGCCGCCATCTCGGGTCGAATATAGACCCCAAAGCGTTTGGCGAGCCCTACGGTGGCAGTAATTTCTACCGGGCACGGATAAAGGGTAAATGGGTGGATGCAACTCCCCAGTTTCAAGGCACCCCTACCGCTGAAACCCCCTTCCCGACCGAGCTGGATAGTAACGATTTCTGGAGGCTGGTTATTATCACGGCACACGCCGGTACATGGCAGAGCCCGAAAACCCAGGAGGATACCTATACCTGGGCAGGCCAGATTCATTCACATCCGCAAGGCAATGGACATGAGCTGTACCGTTCATTGGTTTCGTATTATGCGGATGTGGCGGGGTGGCATTACGACGATACTGAGAAATGGCGGCTACTGGGCGTGTCCCTACACGCCGGGACAGTTGCAGACCCTAAAGGTCATGATGAGCTGACATGGCCGGGTGCGGTACATGCCAGTACCCTTGATGGGCAAACGGTCTATTTCAGATCGCTGGAGGAGGGCAACCCCGCGGAGCATGACTGGCCACTGCCCACCACAGCCACCAATAACGAGCACTGGCAAGTTATCCCGGTCGTTCCCGCCCCCGGTACGTTCGAGGAACCACGGCACTTCACCGATTACGGCCAGCCCGGCTCGGTTTATGTGGATAACCACGGCAATCATCTAAAAAACTATTACATTTCGCACATCGAAGGCTACCCCGCCGACGATATCGACAGCTTTGCCACGGTGGGCCTGGCAGATCCTAACTGGGAGTTTGCCGGTCGCCACGCAGGGCTGATGACGGATCTGAAACCCTTTGATGACATCACTCGGGTCGGTGCTTTCCATGAGGCCGCGATCGCCGGGCAGCGGGCGCTGGTCCGTTCGCGCATCACGGGCTGGCCGACCGAGGCCACTCCTTATCCGGTGACGCTGGCTAGTACCGAACATTGGGAATTCCTCGGCGTGTTCAAACATGCAGGGACGGTGGACGACTTCAAAGGTCATGACGAAATGACCTGGCCGGGGGCGCTGCATCTTGACGAAGCCCAGCAGATAGTTTTCGCGGCACTTCAGGCTGGTGAGCCTGGACCCGAAGGCTGGGTATACCCGGTCGGTGAGGAGAGTAACGAGCAGTGGGACTTCGTCACCTCGCTGGCAAACAGCGGCACTGTCGACGCTCCCCGTGAGCGCAACATGCTGAGTACCCCGGGGGCTATCTTTGCCGATCAGCGTGGTCTGCTGCGTCAAAAACTCTACCGCTCTACATTCAGCGGCTTTGCAAAAGAGGTCGGCGCGGTATACCCCTCGGGGACTGAGTCCAACCAGTTTTATGAATATGTGGGCGAGCACGCCGGGACGTTTACCGATCCCAAATCGTTCAACGAACCCACATGGCCAGACGCGGTTCATCAGACCACCATTGAAGGCAAGCTAACGTTCCTGAAGTCGAAGTTTGACGGGGTGCCAAGTGCGGAAACGCCTTACCCGGAAACCCTTGCCAGCAATGCATTTTGGGGCTTTGAATTTACAACTGACCAGGCGGGGACTTATGTCGATCCCAAAAACATGCACGGTACGACCTGGCCTGAGGCTGTCCATACAAACCGGTTTTTAGGTCAGGACACGCTTTATCTGGCCAAACAGTTTGGCAACCCGGCCGAAGATCAGTGGCCTGATCCAAGTGCTTCCGCTGACGCCTATTGGGACTTGGTGGGTATGGTCTTTCACAAAGGCACATTTGCAGACCCGAAAGTCTTCAATGAGGTCACCGCCGTTGGGCTCATTCATACCGGTACTGTCGAGGGTGAGCCGCTCTATTTCCGATCACTCGTAAATGGCCAGCCCGAAGAAAATGGCTGGGCGTATCCAGACGCAGAAGCCAGCAATGAGTACTGGGAATACCTCGGGAAAAACTTACGACAAGGCACGTGGGGCGATCCGAAAGGAGCCAATGATTTCACCTGGCCCGGGCTGATACACGCTGTGCAGATAGATGGCAAACGGGTTTATCTGACTTCGAATGTGGACGGTCTGCCCGCCGAGCATGACTGGCCCTATCCTGAAACTGGCAGCAACGCCTACTGGAGTATTGCAGGCGAATCACGTCACAGCGGTAGCCTCATCAACCCTAAAGACCAGCGAGAAGTGTCCTGGGTAGGCGCTATCCATATGCATCAGGACGGGCAGACAAGAACGTATTACCGCAACAAATTGCTTTCCGGCAATCTTGAGGTGATTGGTGGCAGTTATCCACTGCCTGAGGGCGAAGGCAGTACTGTCGCGTGGGAGTATCTCGGAAGCAACAGCAATGCCGGTACGCTGGATGATCCACATACCGGTCCCGCTCTGACGTGGCCGGGCAATGTTCACAAGCTGACCCGCACCGAGACTGATATTTACTATCAGGCCAGGTTCACCGGGGTTGCCAACGCCACCCATCCATTCCCGACAACGTTAGGGAGTAGTAATGATGATTGGACCTTCGTAGGGAAAAGCTCACAGCCTGGCACAGTGCTCGCGCCCAAAGATTCTCATGAAATGACCTGGCCAGAGGCGGTACATCGGTTTGCGCGGGATGGTCAGACTTATTACGTGAAGTCGAAAGTCAGCGGCGTGCCGCCTGAATCCGGCTGGAAATACCCTACATCTTCAGATGGCGATGCCCAGTGGGAGTATCCCGACATGGGCGTCATAGCGGGGACTTGGAACGACCCTAAAAACTTGAGTGACGCGACGTGGCCTGAGGCTATTCACGTCCAGAAGCGTTATGTATGGATAGATGGAGGTTGGTCCTTGGGGCGATCGTTCTTCAGGGCTAAGTTCTGGGGGCGTGGATCGGAACATCCGGACGGTTATCAGGACGCCGAGCTGTTCGATTCGCTTGGTTATTCGCTTTATCAGGGGACACTGGACAGCCCCAAATTTCTCGATCAGCCAACGTGGGTGGGGGCAATTCATTGGGGGAGGGTGCCGCACTCTCTATTTGAGGCTAAAAAAGGCGGGGAAATGGTTGATCTCGGCGAACCTCCGTTTTCGCCTAGCGACAATACCTCGTGGCGCTTTCTCGGCTGGAACATGAATAAGGGCACCTTCGCGTTACCAAAAACATGGACCGAATACACATGGCCCGGACGCATCCATAACTACGATATCGGTCGCACCATCCTGTATTTCACCCCAAAAGTGACCGGGACTCCTTCGGACCATAACTGGTATTACCCCACCGACGAAAGCAGTAATGATTGGTGGGCTTATATTGGAACTACTGAGCACGCCG
This sequence comes from Pseudomonas quasicaspiana, assembly GCF_021147825.1. Lineage (NCBI taxonomy): Bacteria > Pseudomonadati > Pseudomonadota > Gammaproteobacteria > Pseudomonadales > Pseudomonadaceae > Pseudomonas > Pseudomonas quasicaspiana. The sequence goes on along the minus strand of NZ_JAGTPI010000088.1, from coordinate 7,524 downwards.
GTACTTTCGCGGACCCTCATCAATGGAGTGAGGTCACGTGGCGGGGTGCAATCCATCAAGTCAAACTTGCCACCAGCATTCGGTATTTCGAGGCTCAATTTGTCGGCAGTGGGCAGACGAATGGATGGGGGTATCCCGATGGCGAGCTCAGCGACCAGCATTGGAAGTATGTCGCGACTGGCACCCATGCAGGTACCGTGGAAGATCCGAAAGATGTTGGGCCCGAGCCCGTTTGGCCTGGTGTAATAGTCGTTAGCAGCAGAGATCCTATAGGTGCCCGATACTACACCGCAAAAAATGATGGCATCCCGCTAGCGAGGTGGCCATTACCTGTGGGGCAAACGAACAATGAGAACTGGGAGTTTTTTGGTACATCGAAACATGCAGGGACTAAAGAGGATCCTAAAGAGTGGGAGGAAGTCACATGGCCGAGTGCGTTTAACTATGCAAGCAGGTCCGGTGTTCGTGCTTTCTATAGCCCTAAACGCGCTGGAGTCCCTGCCAATAATAGCTGGATATACCCCGCCGAGTTGAAGGATGACGAAAACTGGGTTTATTCAGGGTATATTCATACTAACGGCACCATCGAAAATCCCAAAAGATACAATGATGTTACCGAGCCAGGTTTGTACCATCGTGGGATTGTCTCCAATCAGCAAGTGTTGTTCGCCTCCAGGTTTCAGGGGCAAGCCGATCCGCCCGGCCGGCCTGATAATGTGCCGGAGAAAAGCTTTCCCGCTGTCGGTGCTGATAATGAATGGTGGCACTTCACTCGCCAGGGAGACGGTACTGTTAATATTCCCAACGGGTGGTATGACTATTCCTTGGCAGGGGATGTGAATGAGTACATCAACAGAGGTAAGCGTTTTTTGTTCAGGGCCAAATACGAGGGGCGCCCGTCGAGCCATAACCGATACTATCCAGTCTCTGAAGTCGACAATGAGAACTGGCAGTACTACTCGATACATCGTGGCACTAACGATGATCCAAAAGAGTGGGCGGAATATACGTATATAGGTGACTTCCATCGCTACAGGTACGGGGATGAGACATCCTTCTTCAAGGCTAAGAAAGAGGGATACCCGGTCAACCTCGGTAATTACCCCGGTGGTGGGGAAAGTAATGAGGTCTGGGATTATATGGGCACGCATGCCGGGACCCGGCAAGACCCGAAAGTCTGGGAGGAGCCAACATGGCCGGGAGCAATCCATTGGTACCGTGAGCGGAATTTGTATTTCATTTCAAGGATTACGGGTTGGCCATATGATCACAGCGCCTATTACCCGAACAGTGCCAGCAGCGATGCCAACTGGGAGCATATTGATACCTCGCGGTGGACAGCAGCAGGTGTTAATGATTTCTCCAAACCGTTTGATGAATACAGCTGGGTGACTGCGCACAATGCCTTTATCGGCGACAGGGGAATGGCTCAGACGTTGCGTGATTCTTTCAATCGAGGCGTTCGTGCCTTTATGATGGATATACATATGCAGGGGGTTGGCGTCTCGGACCCTGGACATGTCAGGGTCTGTCATTTAGTCCTTATTTCTTATTGTCATGAAATCGATCCGCTTTTAAAGGACGCTTTTGTGGTGTTTTTAGATCTGCTAAAAAAGAACAGAGACGCTATTATTACAGTAACGTTTGAATCTACTGTCCCTCGCGCTGAGCTGAAAAAAGTGCTTGACCAATTTCCTGAGCTCGCTACTTACAGTGTCTTGCCACCAGTCAATGGACTATGGCCCACTCTGCAGCAAATGATTGATACTAATAAGAGACTTGTCATGTTTGGCGATGGCGATAGCTGGGGTACTTATACGACGGGAGATAAAACTGTCTCCATTTTACAGGCCCGGGATACTCAGGTTGAAAATACCTACAATCTTGGGGATACGGCGGTTACCCATAACTGGGAATGCAAAAGCCGATACAACCACCTCGCGCTTTCATTGCGCAAGGTATACGGCACTTTCAATCGCACATTTGTGCTCAATCAATTTCACTCATGGGGTGGCAGCACGGCCGATGCCGGAGATGTAGATAACAACCTCACCCGGTTGCAACGGCGCGTTGAGTACTTTTGCGGCCAGCCAAGTGGTGGGAGAAATCCCAATTTTCTGGCCATCGACTTCAATCAGGTGGGCGATGCATTTCCCTATGTCGCAGCGATGACCCAAGGAGGGTTCTACTTCTATGAAGGTAATGACGTCGACCGAGCCCGGGATACGGTATGCGTCTTGCCCGGCGGTCAAAGCGCCCCAGGAAGTGGTGTGCACTACGACTTGAGACTTGCTACACGTGGTTGCGAAGAGGACGAAATCAGGTCCATGGAACTGAACGGTATCAGCGCCGGGACCCGCATTGAGTTGTATGACAGCCCAAGCGCAGACCGTCAGGATGACTTCACCATTATTGATGTGAAGCAGTCGGTGCCCTTGCGGCAACGCGTCAGGATCAATTCACTGGAGGGTTCTGAAGATAATTTCTGGTACCGAAAACTGGCCTTCCGCAATAATGGCCTCGACGGGAAAATCTCCCGGATAAAGATCAGCAGCACGCCGGATACCGAAGATTTTGCGGATGCTCAGGTGGTGTTTTATGAAGAAGTGAACGGCAAGCAAAATATCGTCTGTACGGTTCCGTTCACCAGGCAGAACGTGAGGGCTGGCCATGGCAACAACAGCTATGGGTGCGACAACGACGAAATTGATTCCGCCGTCATCGTGCAGGCAAAGGCTGGCTCCTACTTTTCCGTGGTCGGTCACCCTCATGGCGAATATAAGCAGGGGCTCGCAGAAGTACGGGTAAAGAAAGACATTTTGATGCCGCTGACCATCAACAATTTTGAAAGCAGTTTTGAAAATGAGTACGTCAAGGTTCGCAGATGCCGAGGGCACAAATTAGAAGGTAAGATTTCATACCTTTATTTCTGGCCGGACGGGCACGTTTTTGATTGCGGTGAATAGAGGGCGTAACGAGTGGTGTTGATCAAAAGTCGACCAACACCACTTTGGCCCAACCCCGCCGCCCTCTGCCAGCTTCAGCAAACAACTTATCCACAAGACCACCCACAGCAATTGTGGGGAAGTCAGTTATTCGTCCTGTAAAAAACCAATAAAAACCGTGACTTATTCAAAAGTACCTTTCTTGGTAGATATTGATCAATAATTGATCGAATCTCTCTAGGCCACGTTGTATGCGGTCTGTAGCTGATCGCGAACACCTTATCCACAGATGCGCCAACAGAGTTTGGGGGCAACTTTGAGTCAGGGGCGTCGTATCTGTGGAAAACCTTTGAAAGCCTTGTCTTTCAAGGTTGACAGGAGGGGGTTTAAGCTTTTTTGTTGAGGTTGGTCGTTTTTTGATCGTTTTCTTTCAGGCCTTTATATACGTGGCCTCCAGAGGTAAGCGAACAACTTGTCCACAGAAGCGCCAACAGACTTTGTGGGTAGTTGTGGATGATCTAATTATCCAGCGGATGCTTTATCCACAATGGAAAACCAATAAAAACCGTAGGTTATGCTGGTTGTTTTTCGATCAGTGAGCTGTAAGGCGCGGCCAGCATGGGGTGCAGGGATCAGCGAACAACTTATCCACAGACCCGCTAACAGCCAATGTGCACAACTTCTACATCTCGCACCACGCGATACCCTGTTGGAGCGAGGCTTGCCCGCGAAGAACGATGACGCGGTAGACCTGATAAAACGGGGCGCCTGTATTCGCGGGCAAGCCTCGCTCCAACGAATCACCTGAGCCCGTCGACGCCATTGGCTCAGGCTCTGATCGAGGCGGACGGGCCTGACGCTCACAGGTTTGAATATCTCTGGTAGGAGCGAACTTGTTCGCGAGGAGCTGGCGCAGGCTATAGATATTCATCGTCTGTAAAAGCGCTCGCGAACAAGTTCGCTCCTACCGTCCTGCTCAGTGGCTTTAGACGGACGCCACTGGCTCAGGGCTTGATGCTCACAGGCTTGAATAACCTCGGTAGGAGCGAACTTGTTCGCGAGGAGATCGACCAGCCTATAGGTTTTCATCGTCTATAAAGATGCTCGCGAACAAGTTCGCTCCTACCGTTCTGCTCAGTGGCTTTAGAAAGAATGACTCTGCTGCCGCCGACGCCATTGGCTCAGGCTCTGGTCGAGGCGGGCGGGGCTGTCGATTTCCTGGCGGCGGGCGTGGCTGAACAGGATCAGCGCTAGCTCTGCCGTCACCAATGCATCGGCGCTGGCGTGGTGGCGCTCTTCAGCATGCAGTCCGAAGAATTGTGTCCAGTCATCAAGCCCGGCTTTACGAAAACCAGCCTGTGGAAAAAGCATAGGCGCGATTTCAGCTACATCGAGAAAGTGATGTTCAAGGCGATAGTCCAGGTTGTCTTTCAGAGCCCGGCTGAGCATGTGCTGATCAAAAGGCGCATGAAATGCCAGCAGCGGGCTTTCGCCGACAAACTCCATGAAATCCAGTAGGGCCTGCACAGGCTCACTACCCGCCGCAATCGCGCTGGGTGCCAGGCCGTGAATCAACACGGCGGGGCTGACTTTATGGTTGGGACACAGCAGCGTTCGTTCGAACTGCTGACTCAGGTCAATGGCCCCGTCCTCGATGACCACTGCACCGATGGATAGCACCTGATCACGGTTCATGTTCAGGCCGCTGGTTTCCAGATCGACCACGACCCAGCGTTGCTGCCGCAGCGGGTGTTCGCTAAGGGGGGCTGCCGAAGCAAGGTTCGCCAGACGCTGTTGATCACGTTTTTCCAGCGACGGTTTTGGTGGCCGGGGGCGTAGCCATTGGAACAGGTTCATGCTGGTAAACAGACTCATAGTTGATAACGCAGCGTCAGACTGGTTTGCAGGCGCTGGGCCTGGCGCAATGATTCACGCAGGATCCGCCGGTCCAGATGGTTGAGGGTGTCTGGATCGATACGGTTGGACCATGGCAGGTTCTGTCTGCTTTGCAATTGATGCTGCTGCATGCGGGTTTGTTGAATGAAGTGGTAGGCCTCCTCATAGGCGGCGCCGTCCTGGGCGTCGATGACTTCGCGTGCAACCAGCTGGCGCAGGCGCTCCAGGGTGTTGTTGACGCCAATGCCATTGGCCAACGCCAGCACGCGCGCGCCATCGACGAACGGCGTCAGGCCCTGGGTCTTGAGGTCCAGGGTGTCCTTGTCGCTGCCTTTACGGGCCAGGACGAAGTCTTTGAAGCGTCCCACGGGTGGACGCTGGCGCAGTGCGTTCTCTGCCAGCATGCGCTGGAACAGACGGTTGTCGGCGACCTGATCGAGGATCTGCTGACGCAACTGCTCGCCGCCGCTTTCTTCGCCCCAGACTACCCGCAGATCGAAATAGATACTGGAGTTGAGCAGGTTCTCCGGCGTTGCGTCGCGGATGAACGCGGCAAAGCGTCGAGACCATTCAGCTCGGGAAAGGCACAGTTCCGGGTTGCTCGCCATGATGTTGCCTTTGCACAGCGTGAAGCCGCATTGCGCCAGGTTCTGATTGATGCGCTCGGCAATCGGGAGCAGCAGACCGCGAATATGCTCCGCTTCAGCGGCGTCCTTGGCATCGAACAGGATGCCGTTGTCTTGATCGGTGTGCAGGGTTTGCTCGCGACGACCTTCGCTGCCGAAACAAAGCCAGCTGAAGGGAATGCCAGGGTCGCCTCTTTCCTGCACGGTCAGCTCAATCACGCGGCACACGGTGTGGTCGTTGAGCAGGGTGATGATCTGGGTGATCTGGGTCGAGGATGCGCCGTGGGCCAGCATGCGATCCACCAATTGCACGATATCGCCGCGCAGGTTGCACAGGCTGTCGATGCGCGGTGCCGTGCGAATGGTCCGAGCCAGATGAACCAGATCGACCCGTTGCAGCGAGAACAGGTCTCGTTCTGATACCACGCCGCACAAGCGACCGTCTCTGACCAGGCAGACATGCGCAATGTGTCGGCTGGTCATGGCGATGGCCGCATCAAAGGCGCTGGCGTCAGGGCTGAGATGGAAGGGCGCCTGAATCATGCGGCTCTGGATCGGCTGGCTGAAGTCGACATTGATGTCGGCCACGGCCTCACGCAGGTCACGCAACGTGAAAATCCCTAGCGGTGCCTGATGCTGGTCTATGATCACGATGCTGCCAACCTGTTGCTCGTGCATCAGCTTCACAGCTTCACGCATTGGCGTATCAGGCGTACACATCACGGGATGACGCATGGCCAGCTCGCCAAGCCGGGTATTGAGGGAGTATTGGGTGCCGAGGGTTTCAACGGCGCGTTGCTGGACCTGCTGATTAACCTGATCCAGCAGGCTGCTGACGCCCCGCAAGGCGAAGTCTCGGAAGGTTGTGGATAACGCGAACAGCTTGATGAACGCCTGCTTGTTCAGCTGCAGGCAGAAGGTGTCTTCAGCGGCCAGATGCTCGGTGCGGGTAGCCCTTTCTCCCAGCAGAGCGGCCAGCGGAAAGCATTCGCCGGTGGTGATTTCGAAGGTGGTTTCAGTGCCGCCTTTTGCTGTGTGAGGACGCTCGCCGACCACTCGCCCTTGTTTGACGATGTAGAAATGCTCTACTGGGCCATCGCTCGGCTTGATGATGCTCTCGTTGGCGGCGTAAAAACGCAGTTGGCATTGTTCGACCAGATACGCGAGGTGCGCATTTTCCATATGGTCGAATGGCGGGAATTTTTGCAGGAATTGCATGGTGCCGTGAATGTTCTGCAACACCGCTGTTTTCCCGGCCTGGGTGAATGCATCGGCTCGACTCATGACCAGCACCGCTTTGTTTTTATTGAAGGCTATGGTCGGCCGCTTGAGGGGTAGTGCCCATTGGACGTAAGTCTTACGACAACAAAAAGATTTCTGACTCTTACCTTCATGGTGTAAAAAGCACCTGTACAGAGTTGTACGATGCTTGGGACGGCCCTTGTTCGAATGCAAGGGCGCCAGCAAAAAAGCACACAGATATCTCCGGGCAGAGCCCGGTGTTTTTGTCAGTCAGTGCAAAGGAATGAGGCGGTTATGCTGGATTACGATATTTTGAGCGATGAAGAGCGCGAAGCTCTGCATGAGGTGATGCTCGCGCCGCCGTCCAGTTCGGAGCAACGGGTGCTGATCGTGGACGATGACCGGGACGCGCGCGAACTGCTGGCCGAAATCCTCAGCCTCAACGACATAAGTTGTCTGACGGCGGCTGGCGGTAACAGCGCCATGGAGTTGCTTCGCACCCGTGACAGCATCGCTCTGCTGATTACCGACCTGCGGATGGCTCCGTGTAACGGCCTTGACCTGATTCGTCAGGTCCGCGATTCCGAGCGTGCTTCGTTGCCGATCATCATTGTGTCCGGTGACGCCAACGTGCGTGATGCGATCGATGCCATGCACCTGAGCGTGCTGGACTTCCTGCTCAAGCCCATCAACACCAAGCAGTTGGTGAAGCTGGTGAAGAGAGAGTTGGGGATGGAGTGAGGGTTATGTGGGAGCCGAGCTTGCTCGCGATAAGGCTGGACGCGGTTCACTTCAGATCACGTCCAGCCTTATCG
>NZ_JAGTPI010000087.1:0-20792 GCF_021147825.1 Pseudomonas quasicaspiana | reverse complement strand
CATCGACTGACAGGCCGAATCGCGAGCAAGCTCACTCCTACAGGGTCCGTGTTTGCTGCGCGACAGCGTGGTGTCAGGGACACCGGGGCGACTCCCACATAAATCGCGTCCAATCAACGACCTGTAGCTCTGAAAGGCATCGGATCTGCTTTTGATCTGCTTTTGATTTTGATCTTAAGCGCCCCGTTAAACCACGCCGGCCGGAATTCGACCTTGCTGTGTGGGGTAAACCGGCAGGGATGCCGGTTTAGCCGCCTCAGGCCATGGATGGCCGGTGGCGGCGGCCCCACGCAGCAAGGTCGGATTACGGGTATGCCGAGCGACAGCGAGGTACCCAGTGGTGGGGCAAGAGCGTTTTGCTTACTTTTGCGCTCTATCAAAAGTGAGGCGCCGTAAGGGCGCAACCAATTAAAGCCGTTACCACAACAACGGATATGCCCAAAGATAGGAAGTAATAAGCACCGAACGCGCCGCATACCGCAGCAACGTCCGGCCTGGAGAGGAGAGACTTAGTAAGTCGCCGGTTTGTTCTCGTTCGCGCTAGCGTAGGACACCGGTTCACCGCTTGGCCCGCCGCTCATCAGGTTTTTGACGGCGTCGAGACCGCTGCTGGCCAGTTGCTGACCAGCACCCTGGGCAAGATTTGCCCCCAGTTCTTTACCGAGATCTTTAGCCATTGGAGCGGCTGCGCGTGCTGCGGAAGCGACGATTGCTGGGATCATGATGTTTTCCTTTCAGGGTTGGTAAAACAAGGTTGAGGTGAAACGAGGAATAACTTCCGGCGCGGCGCGTTAACCATCACAGAGCGCCTGTACTGCGTGGCCCGCTGCCGGTATTGGCACTGTTGCTGGAATGCTCGACGGTGGTTTCCCCAGGCTTGGCCCGGCCAGCGTCTTCTTCGCTGTGCAGATCCTTCTTGTTGCGTGAACCTTTAACGGCATAGCCCTTGGCACTCATGTCATCGCGCACTGCCTTGTCCACCAATGGTCGTACCAGGAGACCGCCAGGCGTAATGCTGATTGGCCGGTGCTCCTCTTCCTGGCTGTACTTCAGGTCCAGCGATGCCAGTACCACCGAATCGGTGACCGATGCGCTGCTTTTGGCGCTTAACAACAGGCTTGGCGTTGCCTTGGCGTCGGTCTGGGTTGCGCCGCGCAGCAAGGTGAAGCGCTTGATCCGCACGTTGTCGTCATTTCTCAAGGCTTCTTCGAGTTTTTTCTGAATTTTCGGGTCTTGCCTGTTCAGGCTGTTCTCGATGCTTTCCAGTACCTTGGGTTTGAGCTCAAGGGTCACCTCCATGGACGTAGGACCGGAGTGTTCAGCGCGGCGGGCCATTTCCTGAAGCACGGGGCTCTTGTTGATGAAGGTGGCGATGGCGTTAGCGTTCTGGGTTGAGGTCCTGTCGCGCCAAGGGGCTGAGTCACCGACCAGACCACCTTTGCGCAGTTGCAATCCTGTGTTGGTGAACTTGTGTTCCCCAGATGCCAGCAGGCGTCCGCCGCTCTTGGACAGATCGTTGTTCTTGACCAGTTGCTGGACGCTGTAACGCAGCTCTTGCAGCGTCTCGTTGTCGTGAGGCAGATTGTCGAGATGGTCGACCACACCCTTTAGTGCCGCCAGATGGCCTTCCGGATTTGCGACTTTCTCGCCTGCATCAATGGCTTTACTGGCTTTTTCCAGCAGTTTGGAATCCTCCGTCGCCTTGATATCAGCTTTCATTGCGACAGCCAGGGTTCGAGCATCGTTGAGTACTTTGTTGCGCTGCTCCTGGGTCGGCGCTGCAGGCAGGCTGGCGATGGCCTTCTGCAACGCGTCGACCTCATCATTCTTGGGCATGCTGTCATTCAGGCGCGGTAACAGCGTGCTCAAGTTAGCCACGCGTTCTCGCGCTGGCCGAGGTGGCACGGTTGGCGGCAACGCGCGGCCTCCCAGAGGGCTTGAGGGCAGGGCAGCCAAGGCCTGTGTTGGCTCGGGTGCGCAGCGCTCCAGCTCGGTCAGCAGGGCTTTTCGCTCTGCCAGTGCCTTGGCAATCTCTTTGTCTTTGAGCACCTTGCCCAAGGACTTTTCCACGTCGTGCAACTGAGGCGTGGTCACTGCTTTGCCGGGCTTGAAGTTGAGGGTGAATTTGTCGTTTTTGGCCCGGTCTAGCGCGAAGCTGACGCTGAGAGCATCGGGCAGGACGGTCTGGCCGACCAGAATATGATTATTCACGCCCATGTTATTGGCCGTCTGGTCAGGGTGCGCGTTGCCGTTGGTAGCAAAACCGACCCGGGCATACGCCCCTGCGCTGGCGGAGGGCAGTGCCTCGAAGGCGCGTTTTACCGCTTTAGCATCTTGCCCTTCGCCTTTGTGGGTGGTGACCTTGGTGTTGGAATAGTTCACCAGCGTAGCTTCGGCGTTGATCCCGGCAGTAGCGCGCAGGAAGGCGTTCCATACTCCACCGCTTTCGTTGCGCAGCAGCGTACCGCCCAGGTTCAGGCGTCCCAGGTCGACGCCGCTACCGACGCCTATTGACCCTTGGTTAACTTTGCTTTTTTCCACCGAGCCGCCTTTGTCCTTGCCCAGGCGATACAGGTCGGCCAATGAAGCACTGGGATCCAGCAGGTTCTCCATGACGTTAGCCATGCTGGCGTTGCTGGCAGTCAACCAGCCTGCTATTGCGCGGCTCTGAGTCAGTTTGAAACTGGCGTCGGCACTGTACAATTCGCCGGCACTGCTCGGATTGCCCTTCGGCTCGGAGCTGAACAAGCGTGAGAAAACCGCCGAGGGTGCGTGGTAGTAGCCGACGTTCAGAAACTCGTTTCTGTTACGGCTGTTTTTCAGGCCCAGTGTCGTCGCATCTTCACCGCCTTCGGTTTCCAGGCTAATCCCATGTTCGCGCCCAATGCCGAAGTTGAAGTAAATTCCGCCGCCATCCGGGGTTAGCGGGACGAACACCGCAGGTGATGTAAAGGTCGCACCCTTGCTGCGCAGCAGTGAGGTGGCGTCGCCCACCTGCAGGTTGCCGAAATGGTCGCCGATGGCGCGCAGATCTTCAGAGAACGAGCGCGTGGTGTTGTAATTCAGGCCATGCCGACCGGTAAGCTCCCGGGCTACAGTGTCGCGAGCCTGGTGCAGCTTCTCAAGCTGGCGGTGGCTGACGATGCCGTTGTCGCTGAACAGTTTGATGTCGCTGTTTTCATAGGCCATGCGCAGGCCTTGTAACTGATCCAGCGTAGTGCTCTTGCCAGGCCCGACATTTTCGCTGTTTACGATCTGGGTCTGTCCTTGTTGACTGTTCACTCGCCCCAGAAGATCGCGCACCTGAAGAAGCGTCTGGGCATCGAGCAGCACACGATCCTCCAGCAGGCTGCTCTTGCTTTCGTTACGGCCTGTGTTGTCGTAGCCCGGTTCCAGTTGGCGGACTGGCAGCGTCAGGCCTAGCTGGACCAATTCTTCGAGCTTGGTCTGCGCCTTGCTGGTGGGGCTGAGTCCGCTGTCGAGCAAGGCATCCTGCATGACTTTGACTGCGCCGGTGGCCTTGACTGTGCCTGCGCCCGGGGCCGCGACCGGGACGTTGGCCGCCGCAGGTTCCAAGGCTTTACCGCGCTCATCGAGCAGTTTGTGAATCTGGCCCAGTCGGACGATTGCCTGGTAGCTGCTGTTCTCGATGTCTTTGTGCAGTGTTTCGAGGCCGGTATGCAGTTGCGCTTTTTCCAGGTCGGCGCGGGTTTTTGGCACAGCCTTGCTGTCCAGCAGCGCTATCCCTGCCTCCAGCATCGGCTTGGCGGTTCTATTGGTGTTGGTGTTTGTGTTGGTGGTGGTATTGGCCTTGGCCTTGGCCTTGGTATTAGCGCTATCAAAACGCTTATACAGTCGCAGCGACTCTTGGTAGATCGGGCTCATGCCCGAGCGGCTGCGCGGGCCAGGGGTCAAGGCATGGTGGCCCGCAGCCTGCAGCTTCTGCTTGATGTTCTCGCCTGAATTGAATGCTTGCTTGAGTTCCTTGGCGTTTGCCTTGGGGGTTTCCAAAGGGTGGAAGTGGTGTTGATAGGACTCGCCCATCTTGCGAAACCCTTCGGCAGCGGTCTTGAAGATGTTCTTCGCGCCACCAGTACGCACATTGTCTGTGGTGGAACCAAACATGGTGGTGGTCGCCGAGCCGTTGGCATTGCCGATTTTGGCTGTCTTGTGATTGCGCGCCTGCATGCTTTCCATCTGGCTGTTGGCCGTTGGATTGGCCTGTGCCTTGGCCGGGCGCAGCACTATTTCGCCGAGACGACCGTAGGACAATTCCAGCGAATGGGTGGACGGTCCGGGCTGAACCGTCTGACCGTTGGCATCAGTCGTACTTGGAGGCAACAGCGTGGCTTCGATCACCGGGCGTTTGTTTGGCCCCATTTCGACTTTGCCGATACTTACAGTCGCGCTGGACAAGTCTGCAGCGCTCAGGGAAATACCGGGTGCGAGCGTCTTTTTGACCTGGTCCAAAAGCACGTCTGTGCCGTCTTTTCTGGACGGGTCGGTGATGCCTGGCGAAATTGGATTTCCGATCCTTGACGTCGGCGGCGTACCAGGAGCACCCGGCGTAGCTGAAGCTGTCGCCGCGGTAGTCGCCATGGCAATGGCCGTCGCCGTCGCCGAAACAGGAGCCTGTGCAGGAGCAGCAACCGCAGCCGCCGCCGCAGGCGCAGAAGGTGCCTTGGTTTGCAGCCCGGCCGGCTTCCACGCTGCGGTCTGGCCGTGATGGCTCTGGGTCCACTGATCGTGGGGCAGCCGGTACAGATTGCCGCCCGCCGTCACGTACAGTTGACGAGACTGATCAAGCGCCACGCTGGTGACAGCCAGTTCTTTGCCTTGCGCATCACGCGGGAGCGGGATATCGACATTCAGCCCTTCGATGCTGGCTTTGAGCTTCGCTGGGACCCGTGGGGCCGCTTCGGTGAGCAGGGCAAAATTCTTGTCGTCGAGGACCGCACAATGGCTGACCTTCTCTTCGCTCAACGTTCGGCCCACCTCCGCAGCGGTCGAGCGACCCAATGCCACCGGTTCACCGTTGCCCAGCTTCAGTTTGGGCTGCGCGAAGCTGGCTTCTACTACCTTGGGTTTACCGTCTTGAATCACATACGGCTTGTCGTCGAGACCGCGCACCAGTTGAGTGACGCCCTTGACGTGGAGCTTGTCCCAGCTCTGGGTGGTCTCGTTCCAGCCGCACAGGTCTCGGTTTTTATTCAGACCCAGCGCAGCGCCGCCGTGGAGGCGGACTTGCGTGTCATCGACGCCGATCCTTTCCGGCAGGCCGTTCTGGTTGACCAGATGCATCTGCTCGCTCAGCCGCCAGCCGGGACCCATTCTGCATTGGGTGGGCTCATCTTTATTCGAGGTAGTCATCGGCTGAATGAGCGGCGCACTGTGGCGCAAGCCTACGCCGTCACGTATTACCGCCTTGAGCGTACCGGCGTCTGCGATGAAGCCCTCGATTGCCGCTTTGTCGGCGGCCTCGACGCCGATCGCCTGATTCAAGCTTGGTTTCACTTCCTGCAGCGCCATGCTGGATTTTGACTGCCAGTCATCGTTGAGCAGCTTGTGATGAAGCCCACCTTCCTTGTCCAGTACAAACAGCGTTGGGCTGCCGTGGGTGTGACTGGGCTTGAGCAACCCGACGCGCTCGACATCGATAGGGGTTCCATCGTGCTTGAGCAGGCTGAGCTCGACGCCTTTGTCAGGATCATGGCCTTCGGTCAGGCGAATCTTGCCGTCACGCTTTAACTGGACCTCATGGCTCTTGATAGCGCTGTGGTCGCGTATGTCGTCCTTGTGTTTATACAGAATCATCTCGCCGCGCTGATCCAGCGACAGCCGTGAGATGTTGTTCTGCAGAGGCTGTGCCTGGGCCCAGCGTTGCGTCGCCCGGTCGAAGCTATAAAGGGTGCGATTGTGCAACGTGTGCTGGACGTTCTGCTTGTCGGTAAAAATACCGCTGCTTTCGGCCTGATGGCCTTTGCCTGCCGCGATCAGCGTGCTGACACCCTGGGGCATCGACGACTTCAATGTGCTGATCACCGCATCGCTTTGCTGCACCTGGTGACAGTGGCCGTCCTGGTCCTGCATCTGGTAGCCCTTCACCCCGGGGCCCAAGTGATGCTGATTGATCGCGCGAATATCCTTGTAGCGGCCTTCGGCGTTGAGTTTCTGGGTGATCGCGTGCGCAGAACTGGAGTTGACCATTTGCAGGTCGGTGGTTTTACCGTCCCGTGGCACGCGCATCAGGTCGTCGTGCCACTCGCGTTGTTCGTGCTTGCCGACGTCACGCTGACGGGCGCGAAACATGCCGGTGAATTTGCTGCCCGCCTTCATCAGCGAGTTCGCCACACCAACATGTGATGGGCGATCGCGAAGCTGATTGAGTTTCGGGGCCTTGGCCTGACTGTGCAGGGGGGGCGCCGCAGGTGGCTGCTGGACGTTCTGGGATTGGCCATGCAGGCGCGATAGTAGTGAGTTAATCATTCCGTGAATGCTCGTCTCAAGGCTGATATCTGTGTGTGGTCCATCGGACTGAAACAGTTCCAAGGCTCTGGAAAGGCGTTTTCAACGTTGTCGGCATGGGTGGTCAGAGCATGTCGATATCGTTCGCCAGGATGACTTCCCGCTTGGCTTCATCGTCCAGTTGTTTGATCACGCCATAGATCTGCGCGACCGCTTGCAGCGTGTCCCGCGGGATGAAGCGACCTTCGGGCACGCGGTACAGAACACGGGCGAGCCACACGCACTGGACCACCGGGATGCGTTCTCGCTTTGCTTCCTCGATCAGCGCTAGGGCACCGGCATCCAGATGTTTGCAATGAATGCGCGGCAGGGCTGTTTTGCCAGGTTTGTAATACAGGGCGACTGCATAGTGAGTCGGATTGACGATTAACACGTCGGCATCCTTGACCGGTTTGGGCGGGGCCTTGGGTGCCTGGTTGAGCAGTTCGTGGGCGAGTTGGCGGCGGTGGCCCTTGACCTCCGGGTTGCCCTCGGAGTTTTTGTATTCCTGCTTGATGTCTTCCATGCTCATGCGCAGTTGCTTGGCGTGGAAATACTTCTGAATAGCAAAGTCCGCCACTGCGAGTACCAGCAATATCCCGCACGTCACCCGCAGAATCCGATGAAACAGCGTCGACAGGGCGTGCCAGAACGTCACCAGATCGGTGTGCACCAGGCTGACCAGCGTGCCGAGCGCGGGCTCGACGATGAACCACATGACGGTTGCGATGATCGCAGCCTTGACCACGCCGGACAGCGATGTGACCAGGCTGCGCATGGTGAACATTTGTTTGAGGTGGCTGAACGGGTTGAGCTTTTCCATGGTCGGCTTGAGCGCCTCGGGGGCGAACAGGAAGCCGAATTGCATCCAGCTCCCGACCAGGCGCATAAGCATGGCGACGCCCACACTCAGCGCAGCAAAAGCGGCCACCAGCCACACGCCCTGAGTGACCACTTCACCCACGGTGCGCAGGAAGGGTTGATCCATGCGCGTCATCGACAGGTTGATCAGCGCCTGCAGCTTTTCCATGCTGACGTCGGCCATGCCCAGAGTGATTTCACTGACTACCACCAGGATCAAAAGCTTGGGCAGATCCTGGCTCTGCGCGACTTGCCCACGCTTGCGTGCATCGCGAATCTGCTTGGGCGTTGCGTCCTGATTCTTCTCGCTCATGGTGTGGGTTCGCGAGGACCGGGGACCATCAGCAGCAGGGTATGCCGCACGTCCTTGAGCAGCTCAAGGCGCTCGGTGCCCAGGTCCATCAGGGTCGGCAAGTAGATCACCAGAAACGCGAGCCCGATCACGCACTTGGCCGGCATCGCGAGGATAAACACGTTCAGTTGAGGGCTGTAGATACCGATCAACGCCATCGCCGCTTCGACCAGCAACAACAAGGCAATGAACGGTGCCGAATACAGCAACAAGTGGGTGAAAGTGTCCTGCAGTATGCCTAGATAGACATCGAAGCCTTGTCCTTGCAGCGCTGGCCACCAGCTCGTTGCGGGCCAGATCTGATAGCTGTCCCAGATCACCTGCATCAGCAGCGGCAACCCGCCAATGATCATCAACAGCATGATCATGGTTTCTTCGAACAGATGAGATAACGGCGTCACATCGGCGCCCAGTGCCGGGTTGAGCTGGCCGCCTGTCAGCGCCCCACGCTGGTTGTCGAGCAACACGCCCACCGCGCTGAATAAAAAGAATGGCAGGTACAGCACCAGGCCCATCAGGGTGCCCAGTATCATTTCCTTGAAAATCAGAAAGAAGATGTCCGACCACGATTTGCCCAGCCGACTCAACTCCTGACCGATGCCCGGGGCGGGGATCAGCGCCAGCGCCGTCAGTACGGCATAGCGCGGCAGGCCTTTGAGGTGCTTGAACAGAAACGCAGGGACGAGAAACATGCAAGGGTAGAGGCGGGCCATGGACAAGGCGATGCCATTGAGCAGCTCGTAAGCGAACTGAGCGTCGAACATGCTCAGCCCTTACCGGTCTGGGCAATCATGTTGAACGCCAGGTTGGTCAATTGAATCAGCTCGACGCCGATCCAGCGACCGGTCATTGCCAGGGTCACGCCTACTGCGAGCAACTTGAGACCAAACGGCAGGGTTTGATCCTGGACTTGCATCAATGCCTGGACCAGTGACGTCAGCACACCGACCGCGACCGCCACGATCAGCGGCGGTGCGGTCAACAGCACCACCAGGATCATGCCCTGTTTGAACAGGTTCAAGGCTTCCATCGCGACCTCACATATAGGAGTAGAAGAGGCTGTCGAGCAAGCGCGTCCAACCGCTGACCAGCACGAAGAGCAGGATTTTCAAGGGCAGGGAAATGGTCATCGGCGAAACCATTTGCATACCCAACGCGAGCAGCAGGTTGGAGACGATCAGGTCAATGACGATGAAAGGGATATAGATCAGAAAGCCGATTTCAAATGCCGCTTGCAGCTCCGACAGCACGAAGGCCGGGATCAGCAGCAGCAAGTCTTCGCGGCTGGCGGCGTCGGCCATTGCCTTGGGCCACATGCGCAGGGCGTTTTCGTGCAGGTGAGTCAGCACGTCGGGCTCAACATTGTGGGTCATGAATGCTTGAAGAGGGGCGAGCAGGGCCTGCGCGCTTTTGCCCAGGCCTTTTGTGTCATTCAGTTGCAGGGGGTGCTCTTGAGCGATGGTGGCAATTTCGGAAAACACCGGTGCCATGACAAACAGCGTGGCGGCGAGGGCAATGCCATACAGCGCCATGTTCGGCGGCACTTGCTGCACGCCGATGGCGTTACGGGTGATGAGCAGTACGGAAGCGATTTTCAGGAAGGACGTGCACACCACCAAGAGGAATGGCAGCAGCGACAATGCGCCGAGAAACAGCGCCAGCATGATTGGATTCGTGTCAGTGAGCGTCATCCGCGCTCATCCAGCTGGGTAATCTGCAAGCCAAGACGGCCTTCTACATCCACCAGTTCGCCTTGGGCCAGCCTTCGTTCACCGTAATAGAGACCGGCCAGCCCTGGCGTGACGCCTGGGACTTCAAGGATCGCGCCGGGTCCCAGGGCCGCGAGTTCGCCCAGGGTCAAGCGGATCTGGCCGCACCGCAGAGTCAGCGGCATCGCCAGGTCGGCGAAAGCTTCGGTAGGACTTGCCGGCGACTGAGGCGCCTGATCGGCCTGATCTGCATAGTCATCTTCGTCTTCAATCTGCCCGGCAGGCTCGGTGTAGTACTGATCTGCATCGGAGTCGGGATCAGCCTCTTCAGCGAAAGCGTTTTCGGTATCGACCTCATCGGAATAACCGTCTTCATCCGCCCAAGGGTCGGTGTACTCGGCAATCGGTTCGTCAAGCTCATTACGGTCTGACACCGTCGTCTCCTCGATTTCCAGAACTTCCAGTTGCAACCGTTCGGGCTGTTCGCAAACACGGACCTGAAGACGCCGCTGCCCCAGGGTCAACACACCAAAACCTGCGGTGTCGAAGTCAGCCTCGGTGGGGCATAGCACGTCACCAGGTCGCAAGGTTTCGAGCGTTTGTCGGGGGAGATTCAGACTGCCCAGACGCAGCGCGAAAGCCAGCGTTAACCCTGAGTGGTCGCGTGGTGGATTTACGTTCCATGCGGGCTGGTCGAGCCAATCGGCGAGCGCAGGGGCAGAGACTGCGAGCACACTGTCGACGCGACCCTGACTCAATTGCAGGCTCATCTCGCAGTACACCCAGTCGGCCTGCGCTGTTTCAGAGACTGGAAGCGGTTTCAGTGTGCCCATGACAGCGGCCAGTTCTGCCGACAGGCCTGCGTTGTATAGCGGCCATAGCCAGTCTTCGTCGGCGTCTGCTTTTACAGACCCGACAGCCCCGGCAAAACCCGGGCAGCTCGACCATGCGTTAAGCACCGGTTGAGCATCGCTGAGCCCAAAAGTCCCTAATGCGCTGTCGAAGCATTGCAGCTCAGCGGCGATAGGCGCGCGGCGGCTGGCTTTGAGCGTCAGATGGCCTGTCTGGCCCTCCACGTTGAATGCCATCCACGGCTCGCCGGCCAGTTTGCGGGACAGGCGGACCTGAACGTGGCTGACCTGCCGCAGGGGCAGCGCCTGGGCATTCATGCGCACCCCCGGTGGCGCACGCTGAGGTTGACGGGCTGACACAGTGCGCGGCTCAGATCGTCCTGGCAGCGCGGGTGGTTCTGACGCAGATGCTCGGCGGCATGCGCTTCTGCGCAATCCAGATCAATGTCCCAACCGCGTGGTGAACGATTACGCGCATTCAGGCCGATGCGGCCCAGGTTCGGCATGAACAGCGTGGCTTGCAGAGACTGGCCGGTGCCAGCGGGCAGCCGCCCGGCGAGGTCATCGACCAGTTGGTTCCAGGCAGCGAAACCTGCGCTACCCATCCCGTCAGCCTGGCCTGCGAACGACTGGCCGCGTGAGCCGCCTTGCCCTTGGCCACCCATGCCGCCCAATGGCGCCAGCAGTTGCTGGAAAAACAGCCCGTCGGCCATGCGTTCGGAATCGCCATGTCGGGCTTTGCCGCTGTCTCGCGCCGAAGTCTCTCGAGGTCTATCAATTTCGTTGGGGCCACGGCTTTGCGGGCGAGCACCTTGCGGTTGCGGTCTGTCCCGAGACGTGTCGTGCTGTGGCTCTTGCCGTTCCGGCTTGGCAGGCGTGCGATGCTCGAGAATTGCGTGTGCAGGGCTGCTGAGATTCATGTCGTCTCCTTTGGCAAGGCCAGGGTTTCGCGCAGGCAGGCCAGTTTTTCCAGGGCACGCTGGCTGGCGCGCAATTGAGCCTCGGCTTCGCTGACACGAACATGCTGGGCGTCAAGTTCAAGATTCAGGCGTTGGACGTGGACGCGCAGCTCGGTTTGTCGGTCCATGAGTTGTTGCTCTTGCTGGTGCCAATGCTGGATAGCGTTGAGGCTCATGACTTGACCCTCACACTGCAATGCCAAGGCCTTGCGTGCCTGCTTTTGCTGGCGCAGGTCTTCGGCGCAGTCTTTATCAGCCTGTTCTATCGCCGCCTGCATCTGCTCGGCTTCCTGCCGGGCTTCGCGGCAACGTCGTTCCAGGCTGTGCTTGCGCAACTCGCGCAGCGGCGAGAGCAAGGTCACCACCTCGACCAGCGCGTCGCGCTGCGGATCGGCATCCGGTGCGGCTTCTTCAACAGCCGGCCTACGGCGCATGGGCTGTCAACGCATAAAGTTGTTCAAGGGTGTCTTGCAGGTCCAGCGGGTCGCGCAGGTCTTGCTGCAAAAACTCGTTGATCTGGTCGTGCAACTGCACGGCGCAGTCAGTCATTGCATCGTTGCCGGGGGTGTACTCGCCCAGACGCAGGAGCATTTCCACTTGCTGATAGGCCGCCAGTAAACGGCGCAGGGTGATATTGCCGCGCTGATGTTGCTTGTCGGTCACGCTGCTGGTGATACGGCTGAGGCTGGCCTGCACGTCAATGGCCGGATAATGGCCACGCTCGGCGAGCTTGCGCGACATCACGATGTGGCCGTCGATCAGCGAGCGGACTTCGTCAGCGACCGGGTCATTCATCGAGTCCTGTTCGATCAGGACGGTGTAAATCGCGGTGATTGAGCCTTGCTCGCTACGTCCGGCGCGCTCCACCAGACGCGGCAGCAGAGTATAAACCGAGGGCGGCAGGCCACCGCGTCCCAAGGGTTCGCCTGCTGCAATGCCGATCTCGCGTTGGGCCCGGGCGAAGCGGGTCAGCGAATCGACGAGCAGCAGTACGCGTTTGCCCTGCTGTCGGTAGGCTTCTGCAATGGCGGTGGTGGTAAAGGCTGCGCGGGCGCGCTCCATGCTTGAACGGTCCGAAGTGGCACAGACCAGCACCGAACGCGCACGCAGTTCGTCGTCCAGTTCGTGATCGAGAAACTCGCGCAGTTCACGACCCCGCTCGCCGATCAGGCCAAATACGATCACGTCACACGGCATATTGCGCGCCAGTTCTGCGAGCAGCGTGGTCTTGCCGCAGCCTGCACCGGCGAACAGCCCTACGCGTTGACCTTCACCCAGGGTAATGGCCGCGTCGATGGCACGCAGCCCAGTAGGCATTGCGTCGACGATACGGGGCCGCTGGGTGGGTGGAATGGCGTCGCAGATTACTGGCTGGGTTGGGCGATGGTCACCCGGCAAGGCGAAAGCACCGTCGCCCTGACCGTCCAGACGTCGACCAAATCCGTCCAGCACGCTGCCGAGCAAGCTGTCGTCGACACTCACCGAGTGGACAACGCCCAGTGGCTCGATCCGCGCGCCTTGCTCGATGCCTTCCGGTGTACCCAGAGCGCTAAGCAGCGTGCAGTTTTCGGTAAAACCGACGATCTCCGCCAGCATCGCTTCGCCACCGGTTTTGTAAACGCGGCACAGGTCGCCTATGCGTACTGCCGGAACCTGGCATTCGAGCAGGATGCCGTTGACTGCGCTGACCCGACCGCTGACCACCACCGGCGAGAGCTTGTTCAGGCGCGCTCTATAGGCGTCGGCCCACTCTGCCAACGGGACAGTTTCGGCCAGCGCTGCGCTCACCATTTCACCTCGTAGTGCTCGTCGCCGTCGAACTCGACGTGGTTGTCGTCAATCTTGGTCAGGCGCAGCCCATCCACTTCGTCGCCCAGAAATAACCGGCGGTTGTCAGCCAACACCACGTGGGCACGCTTGCCGCTGGCGATCTGCACGATCTCGAAAGGCAGTTTTCGACCGAATGGCTTGACCTGATCGAGCACCGCCACCGCGCTTTTCTGCTGCTGGCCGAAGCGTTCCAGCATGCGTTTGTACAGCGCCATCTGTTCAGGTGTTAACGAGCCTTTGAGTACGATGCCTTCGGCGCTGGTGCTCACGCTGACCGTATCGCGCAATTCACGTTCGCGGAGCATGACTTGCAGTTTTTCCGCGGTGTCCGTAGCGCTCAGGGCTGAAGGTTCGCGGGGCTGAGTGGTCGTAGGCGAGGGGCTCACGGGCCCTGGTGTGGTCAATGCCCAGGCACTGCCCGCCAGCGTGACCACAATCCCTGCAATGGCCAGGCGCTTATGCAGCGCCGGGCGTTTGGCGGGTTGTGACGGCGAGGGGGGAGCCTGGGATTCGGCGCGGGATTCGCCGAAGCCTGACGGGGCGGATTCGCTGGAGGGTTTCGGTTCGACCACCGCTGGCCACTGCGCTGTACTTGCCATGATGCTCAACTGCACAGTGCCCAGCCGGAACGTCTGTTCAGCGGTTAGCGCATTCAGGCTGTCACAGGGCTGGCCCTGCTCGTCGAACAGCGAGCCGTCTTCGGCTTCCAGGCGCCAGGTTTCGCCGTCGCACGTTAATCTGCAATGGCGTCTGGCAATGCCGGGATCCTGCAACAGGAGATCGTGTTGTTCGTCGCTCCCGACCAGCCAGTGATCGCCAATCAGCGGTAAGGCCGCACCGCGGTGCAAGCCGTTCAATACGCGTAGTTCGTACATCACTCACTCCTTGAACGGGTAGGCAGACTCATGCCGCATTTTCGTCGGCGATGGTTTGCAGTTGGTCGTCCAGATCCAGGCGGCCTAGCACCTTGACCTGCGCAGTGCTGTTGAGCTCGGCAAAAGACAGCACGGGAATCTCATGGAATTCGTCCTGCAACAATGTGCGCAACGGGCTGCGCAAATCCTGGGCGACCAGCAACACGGCCATCGCCCTGGATCGACGCGGGAAGGCCTGGCGCAATTGATCAACCAACTGCTGGCTGGCTTCGGCGGGCAGGGCGAAAAAAGTTTCGTTCTGGGTCTGGCGCTGGCTGTGACGCATCAGGTGCTCGCTTTCCGGTGACAGCAGCCAGACCTGCAAGCCTTCAGGGCCGCAGTATTGATGGAAGATCAACGACTTCAGCGCAATGCGTACGTAATCGGTCAGGGCGCCGATTTCGCGCTCGTGCTGGCCGTGCTCAATCAGTGCTTCGGCAATCAGGCGGATCGCGCGCAGCGGCACGCATTCGCTGGCTAGACGTTGTAGAACTGCCGAAAAACGAGCGAGAGGCAGGACCCGCTGCATCTCTTGAGCAAGTTCCGGCTGATCGCGCTCCAGCCAACTGAGGATCGCTTTACTTTCCTGCAGCCCGATGAATTGTGGGCCGCAGGCTTGCATGGCGCGGAACATGCGTTCGACGATCAGTTGGGTAGAGGTACTGGGGTGCAACTCGGGCTCTTGCAGTGTGGGATCGTCGGCCGGTATCCAGAGCAGGTCGGCCTCTTCGCGAGCAGTATGGCCGGGATGAGCATTGATCGGTTCCGCAGCCAGCAGTTGTCGTTCCACGGCCAGAAAATCCTGGGTGAAGGTGGCTTTGATCGCAGGCACTTCGTAAACCAGAAAGCGGAATTCATCTTCAGGCAAATGACTCGCATACTCGATGTCGAAAGAGGGCAGGGTGATGCCGAACTGTGCCACGAGCTGGTTGCGGCGCTGCCGTACCTGGCTGATCAAGGCCATGATTTCTGTCTGGTCCTGGCCTGGGTTGAACTGCAGCAGGAACGTGCGGCAGGGGAAGAACTCACGAATGTCCCGGTCACCATTCTGTTCCGGGGGGACGTAGGCGGCGACGGCCTGGGCCTTGGGGGCCCGGCTGCGCATCAGGAATACGCCCAGCGTGCCAACGAGGATTGAAATGATGACGAACACCATGGTCGGCATGCCCGGCAGTGCAGCGAAACCGAGCATCGCCACTGCTGCAATGACCAGTGATTTCGGTTGCGCGCCCAACTGCTTGGCAATGTCGCCGCCGATGTTGGAGTTTTCGTCGCTTTCCTCATTGGGTACACGCGTGATGATCATGCCCGCGGTGACCGAGATCAGCAGCGCCGGAATTTGCGCGATCAGGCCGTCACCGATGGTCAACACTGAATACAGGTGCATGGCGTCGCCAGCGCTCATATCGTGCTGCATCACACCAATGGAGATGCCGCCAATCAGGTTGATCGCGACGATGATCAGGCCTGCGATGGCGTCGCCGTTGACGAACTTCATCGCGCCATCCATGGCGCCGAACAGTTGGCTTTCCTTGCCCAGATCCGCTCGACGCTGGCGGGCCTGATCGACGCTGATTAGCCCGGCGCGCAAATCGCTGTCTATGGACATTTGCTTGCCAGGCATGGCGTCCAGCGTGAAGCGCGCGCCCACTTCCGCAACCCGCTCGGAGCCCTTGGTGATGACCAGAAAGTTGACCACGGTCAGGATCAGGAAGATGACCATGCCCACCGCCAGGTTGCCGCCGACGACGAAGTTGCCGAAGGCTTCGACGATGTGCCCCGCATCCTGTTCGAGCAGAATCAGCCGCGTAGTCGCGATCGACAAGGCCAGGCGGAACATGGTTGTCAGCAACAGCACTGCCGGGAACGTCGAAAACGCCAAGGGCTTGGGCAGTTGCATCGCCAGCATGATGAGCAGACAGGACACGCAGATGTTGACCGCAATCAGGACATCCACCAGCCCTGTAGGCAAGGGCGTGATGAACATGAAGACGATGCCGATGACGATGATTGCGCCTGCGACTTCTGAGCGCTTGGAGGCGGCTATCGCCACCCGGGTCAAGCCATTGAGCACGGCATTCATAAACGGCTACTCCGGTCTGGCAGGGCCTTGCGTTCGCTTTGCCCGAGCTCGTCCATGATCAGCAAGACGTTGCGCAGTGAGGTCTGGCGCGTCTTGTCGTCGCGCCACAGACCGTTGGGCAGGTCGGCAAGCAGATGACGCAGGCCGTTGAGGAAGGTCAGTTGCAGCGTCGGCGATGGGCCGCCAACTTTTTCCGAGAGTTGCTGGGTGTCGCGTACGTTCATCGACTGGTTGGCCAGTTGCATCAATTGACGCATCAACAGCAGGCCGCTCAAGGTCATGGCCGGATTTTTAGCCGCCATGCGGCTGGCCAGGTCCGAGCAACCATGCACCAGATTGTTGAGCTGAGTGGTGCGCCCAAGGCTTTCCATCAACGAGCGCAACTTGCCCTCCTGGGGCAATTGCGCAAGGTTGGCGATATCGTCGGCAAGGGCTTGTTGCAGGGCCCGCAGGCCTTTGATGAAATTTTTCTCGCCGCACAGATGCAGCACCGCTTCCATGAAGTTACCCAGTGACGGGTTCTTGATCAGGTGTTGGTAATAAATAGTGCGCAAGTTATCGCGCAGATCCGGGTCTTTCACTGCGTGGGTCAGCGCTGGAGTGATGCTCAGACCGGTCTTTATTTCCTCGCCGTGCTCGGCATCCAGTGCGTCAAGTTGCGCCTGGGCCTGTTCGGCCTCTGCATCATTGCCCTGTTCCTCGGCCTGGTGAGCGATTTCGCTGAGCAGCAGGTGCGTCCGAAGCGGATTGTCGCCTTGGTCCTTGACCATCTCCTTGACTGATTTCTGCTGCCGTAGCTGCTGGCGCATTTTGTTCAACCGGGCGTTCAGTTGCGTCGGCGCATGGTTGCCTATTCCCTGCAACAACTGTTGCAGGCTCATCGGCTGACTGCTGGCGTGCTGTCCACACACCACTTCGCGCTGGCTCAGAGGCTTGCTCATAGAGGCGAGTGCAGCGCTCATCTGCTGCATCATGTGCGCGGACTCGCCTTGCTGATGCACGCTGGTCGCCCCTGCCTTTGCGACAGGAGAAGCAGCGGGCTGCGGCGTCGCTGTATGCACAGTGGTGTGCGGCATGGGGGTGATGTGGTTGAGGGACATGAGCCGTCTACGCGTCTGGAGTACACCTCTCTGTGTGGTCGCAGGCGCTATCCGGTTCCACGCGAAAAACAGGCCAGCGTCTGATCAGGAAGATTTGCAAGATGTTGCGAAGCTTTTCGAGGGTGCTTGCAAAAGCTTGCGCACAAAACATTACTGTTAGATTAAAAATATTATTAAAAACAATAAGTTATATGGTTTTTAAAGCCTGGCACAGGTTTCGCTATAGGAGTCTTAGTATCGCCGTGAAGCGCTCACGACGAGGATCTAAGGGAATAATTCAGTATGAACGCGATGAACCAGAGCTTACTGCCCACGCGGACCGGCACCTCCTGCTTCGCCCAGTTGACCCAACAACAACTTCAGAAACTGCAGAATTTCATACATAAGCGCGTCATTAATCAGGAGGATGCCGAAGACATTCTTCAGCAAACTTTTGTCGAAGCCCTGAATGCCGAAAGCCGCTTTTTGCAACAGTGCAAACCCGAGACCTGGTTATGCGGTATCGCCCTGAATCTGATCCGTAATCATTTTCGCAAACTCTATCGTCGGCCCATGCACGTCGAGTTCGAGGAGCAGCTTGCGCATGCCGAGCCAAGTCTGGATATTTGCGGTCACATAGAAAGTTATCGAGACCTGGAGCGCACTGTTCAAGCTATCGCCGTACTGCCAGCCGTCATGCGTCATACGCTGGAAGTCACTGTCGAAACCGAAGGCAGTTACCAGGATGCTGCCGATGTGTTGGGTGTGCCGATCGGTACAATTCGCTCCCGCCTGTCCAGGGCCCGCACGCAGTTGCGTGATAATCTGCCAGAAGGTTTTCGCGCGTGAGAGGTAAGCATGTCGAACTTCAAGATTGGCGGTCCGCGGCAAATACAGCCCGGCTTGGCGCCCGTGCCATTACGGGCCGCTCAAGATCCCCTTGACCAATGCTTGCAGAAAGCCGGCAATGCTGCGTGGCCCGGTATGCCGGGCGCCCATGCCTATGCATTCCAGCGGTTTTCCGAACGCAGGCGCATTGTGTTCGGTGTGCGGGCCAGAGCCTCGGGGTTGACCCAATTGTGGGTCGATGGGCGGCCGTTGTGGGAGCTCGACAGCCTGACGGGTTTCAGCCAGCCAGACCTGTTGCCATCGCCCGATGCCTTGCCTCAGAGCACAAGCCTTGCAGTAAATCCCGCCTTGCTCAGCGACAGCCGCTTGCGCCAGATGCTTAACGAGGGTGAGTTGTTGGCGATGGGCGGGGAACGCAACGGGATACAGAGTTTGCAAACTCTGGGTATCGGCAATCAGATTCTTTCGCTCCTGGCGCGGCGCGAAAGTCCGGACCAGTGGAGCCTCTGGCAAGGCAGCATGCCCTTGACGCTTGCCACCACTCGGGCTGAGCCGGTCGGTAAGGCGGGGGATTACGAGCTTTTATTGCTGGCACCGCTGCTCGATTGCGGTGGCCCCAGCTATGAAGAAACCCAGGTCTGGAACGCTGCCTATCGGCGTAGCCTGGGCGACAACCCTGAGCCTGTTGATCCAGCGTGCGCCGAACTGGCCGGACGCATCGAAATGATCCTCGCCGCGCTGGATGACGACGCCGCCGGAATAGCCCCGCTTGAGCAAGACATCAGGCCTCGCCCGGGCGGCCTGGCGGCAGATGACTTCCCTGCCATGCTTTTCCTGCCCCATCCAGTTGGCGACTATCCCGCCCAGTGCCCTATCGCTGATCGCAGCGCGCTCTATCGATTGCTGGACACCCTTCACAATGCTGGCCTGGCGCTCGATATCGACCCTGGCTGGCGTGACCTGATCGACTGATCGATTACATGCAACGTTTTCGCATGCTGTGACCACACAGACTGATAGGTGGTGACGCAAGTGGAGATGTGATCATGAAAATCATGCTGTGCCTGATCATGGTGTTGATGCCTTGTCTGGCGCAAGCGGCATGGCCGACTCCCAGCGCCTGCTACCAGGCTCACAGGGCTGCAAGCCAGCGTCTGGCTCAGGCAATTGCAGATCAGGACAACGTCGGTGCAGCTAAATGGCGCGGACAGCTGGCAACCGTCGTTGCGCAATGCCGGGCTGCGCAGCAAGCGCAGGATAACCGCCGGACTCAGCAGCGCTACCTTCAGCAGCGCCGACAGCAAGACCAGATCAATCAGCAGCGCAATGCCCAACGTCGCATTGTCGAGCAGCAGCGCTTGCGCCAGCGAATTCAACAACAGCATCTCAACCAGCGCAACATGCCGGACATCCGTTACTGATGGCCGATGTTTGTCTTTCTACCGTCAAGGAAGCTTTATGAATATCAGCATCAGTATTCGACGCCCCGGGTCTGCACTAACCGGTGACAAAGGCGCTGCCGATTTGCGGGGCAACCGGCAGGTGTTGGCATGAGGCGGGAGCGCCGGGGGCAGTTAGGTGCGCTGCTGGCGTTCTTCGGCGTATTAGCGGCTGATCCCGCCTGGGCAGGTCCGCCAACCGCGTACCGGCAGGTGGCCGAGGCCGCCGGTGTCCCGGCGCAGTTGCTTTATGCGGTGGCGCAGACTGAAAGCAACACGCAATTGCGCATCGGGTATTACCCATGGCCCTGGACCCTTAACGTCAAGGGCAAGCCGCTGCGTTTCGAAACTCGCGATGAGGCCTGCCGCGCGGTGCTCAAGGCAATCTCCGAGCAGGGTGTGTATGCGGTGGATATCGGCCTGACTCAGCAGAACTGGGGTTATATCGGTCGCGCCCGGTTTCGCGAGCCCTGCGATGCGCTCCACCCGATCAATAACCTGCAAAGCGCTGCCTTGTTGCTACGTCAGTATTATCAGCAAACCGGAGACTGGGTCAGCGCTGCTGGCATGTACCATCGCCCGGCGGGTGGCGAACCGGCGCGGCTTTATAAAAGCAAGATTCAGGAGCGACTTAAGCGGATGGTTGCTGATCGTTGAGCAACGCATGGGCGTATCTGCACAACTTTTCATGGGTAGGGATGTTTTTGTGCATATCCTTTACCGCGTTAGTGGCTTCTATTGGTTGCGCCCTTACGGCGCGTCACTTTCGAAGAGCGCGAAAGTAACCAAAGCGCTCATGCCCCACCACTCGGTCCCTCGCCTAGGCTCGGGATGCCCGCCTGCAGATCTGAAACCGTGGGCCGCCGCAACGGGCCATCCATGGCCCAATGCGGCTAACCCGGCGTCCTGCCGGGTTACCCACGGTTTCAAATCTGCGAGCGGCCAGCGTGGTTTAACGGGGCGCCTAAGATCAAAAGCAGATCAAAAGCAGATCAAAAGCAAAGCGAATACGGCGGGATCGCCTCGGCCCGGTAGGAGCGAACTTGTTCGCGAGACGTCAGCACAGCCAACACAGACGTCGTCTGACACACCGCTTCGCAGCCTTCGGCAGCTCCTACAGAAAACCGGAAAGCTCACACAACCAGGTCCGGCTGTCAGGCCGCCGTGCTTTTGATTTTGATCTTAGGCGCCCCGTTAAACCACGCCGGCCGGAATTCGATATTGCTGCGTGGGGCAAACCGGCAGGGATGCCGGTTTAGCCGTCTCAGGCCATGGATGGCCGGTGGCGGCGGCCCCACGCAGCAATGTCGGATTACGGGTATGCCGAGCGACAGCGAGGCACCCAGTGGTGGGGCAAGAGCG
>NZ_JAGTPI010000086.1:0-21129 GCF_021147825.1 Pseudomonas quasicaspiana | reverse complement strand
GACAGCGGTCGCTTGCCGATGTCCGCTTATCGCCGTTTCCTGCC
This sequence comes from Pseudomonas quasicaspiana, assembly GCF_021147825.1. NCBI lineage: Bacteria > Pseudomonadati > Pseudomonadota > Gammaproteobacteria > Pseudomonadales > Pseudomonadaceae > Pseudomonas > Pseudomonas quasicaspiana. Next base: position 21,085 of record NZ_JAGTPI010000086.1, on the reverse strand, counting down.
ACGACTGACCAGGTTGCCTGTAAAAATCCCACTTCAGACGAAAGTCGCTTTCCATCAAACGCAGTCTCTCGATTGCAGCTATGTAGTTTACGGCGATCATGAACCTACCTTGGACGCCAAACAGCCGGCGAATTTGATTCCGCAAATAAGTGTCCAACCCTTGATTTCAAAGGCCTCCAGAGCATTAATGAATACTGCCTAGCGGAAACGAATACAACTTAAGACATTGAAATACAAGGATTAATCTTCGGACTTGAAAACCGTCGACTGTAACAGGTCCATGAGTTCGAATCCCATCGCCTCCGCCATCTTTATACGACAAAGCCCTGATTATTCAGGGCTTTGTCGTTTCTGGCATTCAGGAAATTGGCACATCTCTTTATGGATCGTTTCCGCATCTTTTCGGTCATTTCCGCAACTATGCCCTTCCGACACTGCTGCGTCCCCCTCAAATTTAGTTGATTCGACCTAGAAACTCGGGGGCATGTAGCTGCCATTAATAGGCAGTTTTCGTCCAAAAGTGCACGGCCACAGAGAACAAAGTCCGAACGTCAGACACCTCACGATTGTGTTCGGATTTGAGAAAAGTCTTTCCCTGATCCGTGCCTGTTTCCGCAAAACCCTCAAGCCTAAAGTTCGTCCTGCCAGCAACATCACACTTACTTTAGGAAATCTCATCATGAAAACGGCAATGATCATCGTCGCACTCTTGGGCTTCAGCTCTGTGGTAGCAGCACAGGACGGTTCTGCAACGACTAAACAGGTCGAGCAATATCGCTACGATACCCACCTGGATGTCGCCAAGGTCATCTCTGAAGACCCGGTGCCGGATGTTTGCGCAGTAGTACCGACGCACATGACCTATCAGGATTCGCAAGGCAAACGCCACGTACTGGCCTATAACGTCATGGGCCGTTGCAGCCAGGGCTAAGTCAGGTGTTCGCCGATCATTGCGCCTCGGAGAGTGGTCTCATCGAGGCGCAAATACCTTTTTGCCCCACAGCGGTTCAATCGATAAGTGCTTGGGCCGTGGCTGCCAGCTGACTGCCAACCCGATCTTTCAGCGTTTCAATAAACCGGGTGATTTTTGCATCGACAAACTGCCGAGAGGTATAGACGGCGTACACGTTACGCTCATAGGTATGGTAGTCAGGCAAAACCCGCACTAGCTTGCCGGAACGCAAATCATCGATGGCCGTGAACCCGGCCAGCAGGCCAATCCCCGCGCCCTCTCGAACGGCCAGCGCCATTGCATCCATATCGTTGACGCTGAAACTTGGCCCTGTCGGGACAAATGTCGCGTCCCCCGCCTTGCTCTTCAGCTGCCACTCATCCCGCACATAGTCGACCGTACCCAACAGCAGACACTGATGATCACGCAAGTCTTCTGGCGTCTCCGGGGCCGCATGCCGCGCCAGGTAGTCTGGCGACGCCACCAGCACACAATGGCTGACACCGATTTTTTGGCTGACATACGCCGAATCGGGGAGCGCGCGGGCGATCAGGATCGAGACATCCAGTTGGTCTTCCAAGAGGTTTGGCATGCGTTGCGAGAGCAATAAATCCACCGTCACCTCCGGGAATTGCTGGCGGTACTCCAGCACGGCCCCCGTGACCAGGTGCCGGGCCAGCCCAGGAACGCAATGCACCCGCAGTGTTCCTCGTGGTTCCAGGGCGGCATTGCTGGCTTCGGCTTCGGCACTCTCCAAATCAGCGAGAATTTTCGTGCAGCGCTCATAGAACCGTCGCCCGGCATCGGTGACCGACAGGCGTCGGGTCGAGCGTTGCAACAGGCGCGCGTCGAGTACGTTTTCCAGCGCAGAGACAGCGCGCGATACGTTACCGACCGTTGAGTCCAGATGATTGGCCACGGCAGTGAAACTGCCCATCTCGACAACCTTTATGTACACCGACATGTTCGAAAGCTTATCCATCGCGACCTTCCTGTAGATCTGACGCTCACCCGTGATAACGCGCATATTTTCCGGATGCTACACGTTCGGCTCGCCGCTCGATATTACCTCTGGCGACAACAATGATTCCCTTTGGCCCGTCTAAATCAATGGGCACTCCTTCCATAGACTTGGTTGCACAGGCCGCCTGAACTGGCGCCGGGTTTCATCCGAATCCCTGACAACCAACTGAAGGGCGCATCATGAAAACCTCCTACGACCCGCTTTATCTTTTCATCCGTGGTGAATGGATCAGTGCCGAAGGGCGCGATACTGCCGCCGTCGTCAACCCGGCAACCGGCCGGGAAATCGGCCGCGTCCCACTCGCCTCCGCAGGCGACCTTGATCAGGCCTTGGAAGTGACTCGCCTGAGCTTCGAGCAATGGCGCCAGACCGTGCCTGACCAACGCGCCAAGATCCTTAAGCGTGCCGCCGACCTGATCCTCGAGCGTGCACCGCAGATTGCCGCGCAGATGACCTTGGAGGAAGGCAAGCCGCTGAACGAAAGCCTGGATGAAGTGACCCGTGCGGCGGAGTATTTCGAATGGTTCGCCGAAAGCGCCCGGCGTATCGATGGCCGTGTGGTCCCGGCTAACCGGCCAGGCGTGCTGCAACTGGTCAAACGCCAGGCCATCGGACCGGTGGCCGCATTTACACCATGGAATTTCCCGGCCATCACCCCGGCACGCAAGCTCTCGTCAGCACTGGCCGCCGGTTGCAGCGTCATCCTCAAACCGGGTGAGGAAAGTCCCTCCACAGCACTGGCCCTGGCGCGTGCACTCGATGATGCAGGATTGCCCAAGGGTGTGCTGCAAGTAGTCTTCGGCGTACCGGATCAAGTGTCCAGCCATCTGATCGCCTCGCCGATCATTCGCAAGGTGACCTTCACCGGCTCGGTGCCCATCGGTCGTCTGCTGTCTGCACGCGCTGCCGAAGGCGTGAAGCCCATCACCCTTGAACTCGGTGGGCACGGACCGGTGCTGGTGTTCGAAGATGCCGACATTGAAAAAGCCGCCGTTGAGGGCGTCGCCAACCGCTTTCGCGGCACCGGGCAGGTGTGCATTTCATCCACTCGGTTTCTGATCCAGCGTGGCGCCTATCAAGCCTTTGTCGATCACTTTGTCGCGGCGACCCAAGCCCTGAGAATCGGTGACGGCCTGCATCCGGACACTCAGGTCGGACCGTTAGCCAACCCAAGGCAATTGGCAAAGATGGAAGAACTGGTCGCCGATGCCGTCGAGAAAGGGGCACGGGTATTGGTCGGTGGCGAAGCTTTGTCAGGCGAAGGCTACTTCTTCCAGCCCACGGTTCTGGCGGATGTGCCGATGAACGCCCGCGTCATGCACGAAGAACCCTTCGGCCCCATCGCCGTGCTGATGCCGTTCGATGAGCTGGCGGATGGGCTGCAAGAAGCCAACCGCCTGCCCTACGGACTCTCGGCCTACGCGTTCACCTCCAGCGCGCGCACGGCCATTGATGTCGCCGACGGATTGGAGGCCGGGATGATCGGCATCAACCAATACCGCATCGTCGCAACCGAGCTCCCGTTCGGCGGCATGAAAGAAAGCGGTCACGGCTCCGAAGGTGGCATTGAAGGCATCGAGCACTATCTGACCCACAAATTCATCAGCCAGGTTTAAGGAACTTGCCCATGTCCAAGCTCAATTTCAGCAGTCCTCGCGAAGCCGCGCGCGCGTTTACACCCAAGCTGGCGCAATTCGTCGATTCAACGCTTTATCCGCAGATCTGGAGTGACCCGGCGCTGTCCCCGCGCGACCGTAGCCTGATCACCGTGGCGGCATTGATTGCCGCTGGACACTCGGAAGAGTTGCCTGCCCACTTACGCCGCGCGACTGGCAACGGTGTGACCCACGACGAACTGGCGGCAGCGATCACGCACCTGGCTTTCTATGTGGGCTTTCCTGGCGCCATCACTGCTTCTGCTATTGCCAACGCCACGTTCAGCGAAACGGAGAACAACTGAATGAAAGCCATCAACATCAGAGAATTCGGTGGGCCAGACGTCCTCGAACTCGTCGAAGTCGCCAATCCTGAAGTGCGGCCTGACGACCTGCTGGTGCGTGTCTATGCCGCCGGGGTGAACCGTGCGGATCTGACGCATCGAACCGGTGGGTACGGCCATCCGAATTTCGGCGACTCGCTGATCATCGGCCTGGAAATCGCCGGCGAAGTGATCGGCAAAGGTAACGCGGTGACCGGGTTCGAGGTCGGAGATCGCGTCATGGGTGTGGTCGGCGGCGGCGCCTACGCCGAGCAGGCACGCATCGATTACCGCATGGCCATGCACATCCCTGCGCAACTTGACTATGTACACGCGGCAGCCATTCCCGAGGTCTTCGTCACGGCCCATGAAGCGATGATGCACCTGGCTCGGCTCAAGGCTGGCGATTCGGTGTTGATTCATGCGGCCGCTGGCGGCGTCGGGTCTGCTGCGGTGCAGTTGGCTTACGCCACCGGCGCCACGGTGTATGCGACCACCGAAGGCAGCAAGTTGGCGCGTGTCGAGCATTTGGGCGCTGACGTGGCGATCGACTACAAGACCCAGGATTTCGCTGAGGTGATCGCCGATAAAACCCAGGGTCGCGGCGTCGATGTGATCATCGACTTTATCGGTGAGCCCTACTTCGCCCGCAACGTCGCGTCCCTTGCACGCGGCGGTCGCTTGGTTCAGGTGGGAATTCTCGGCGGTGGCGGCAACGTCACAATGGCGCTGGAGGACATTCTTTACCGCCACTTGCAAATCATCGGCACGGTGATGAAGTCGCGCACGCAACCGGAGAAGCACGACATGATCAAGCGCTTCCGCGAGCACTGGCTTGATCGCTTCGAGGGGGCCGGAAGCCTTGAGCCGGTTGTCGATAGCACGTTTGCGCTAGCGCGGGCTGCCGATGCGCATCGCCGGATGGAGTCTTCCGGGAACGTCGGGAGAATCATTTTGACGATGCAGCCAGAAGACTTGGTTTAAACGGGTCGAATGGTCGATTAAAAGCGGTGCCGTTGATGGGCACCGTTTTCTACCTATGCATGGACATGCATAAGTGTTCCGGCTTTGTCGACCTGTCCCGTACTGTCGACAACCAGCTTCTCATGCCTTTCTTTGAAAGTTTGACGGGGTGCTGCCCAAGCCTTTCGACATTGCGGTGATTGTGGCTAAGGTGAAGAAGCTGTTGGCCTCCTCATAGATACTCAACGACAAAGGCAATTTCGGCATTGGCATTGCCCGCTCGCATTTGTGCATTGGAAGGCTCGATGCGCACGAAGCGCGCTTGCAAGTCTACAGATGCATTCCCGCCTTCCGATGTAGGCGCTTTCGTTATGTAGTTCTGATTCAGCTTGAGTGGCTTCCCGTCTCTGAAGCGCATCTGCAATGCCAAACCTCTGGCAGTGGAGCTACTGTTCAGATTTACCATGCCAGTATTAGCGTCCCACGCAGGGCTGCCCGCAGTGGGCGAAAAGGAGTAGCGGAAGTTGTTTATTCCAGTAGGACAGTTTTTTATACTGAGAAAAAAGTATTGCTCCTTGGCATAGGCACCGTTCTTCGGGAAATCGCTCAAGTTATAGCTACCCATATCAACTTTTACATCGGGTGTTTCGCAAGACTGTGAGACCACCCGCGTGCCACTTGTATTCAATGCAAGTGGCTCGATTTCAGCAGCGACAAATTTCCCTAATTGGCCTGAGGGTATCGTCGCACTACCGGAAATCTCCCCCGTCTTTACAAGCCGCAAGATGTGCTCAGTGCCATTCCACCCCCAACCGCCAGCGGCGTCGGAGTCACCCGGAAAGCCTTTCCATACTTTGCCCGATGGCGGTCGAACCCATTGCCAGCCGATGCCGGTATTTCCAATGGGAAAAGTCTGCGCGCCCGCCTGGGTGGTGCCCACAGAATTGCGCACACCTTCATTGTGTACCGCAGAGCACCTGAACGAACTGGGAATGGCTCCCAGGGTCACGATTGGGCTTTCATAGATAACCGTGCCGTTCGGCGTGTCCCGCGGCACCGAGATCGTGGCCGGAAGGACAACTCGGAGGTTGCCCATGGAATTGTCGGGATAAAATTCGCATACCGCCGCCGTTGCGTTTGACGACAGCATGTACAAGAGCCCGACAATTAATATATGGCATAACTTCATAACACTCCCTCTGACTCTGCGTTGCATGCAAAAAACTGAATGATTGACGATGGTGCGAATATTTAACCGGCAGCAAAATCACCATAAACGGAGCGAAAAGATAATGAATAAATAACACTTGAGCAAAAGGTTTATTTATTCAACAACCAGACAATTCTCATAGACTTATAGCCAACTAACTAAATTCGGAATATCTATAAAAGGCCAAGCTGAACACCTTCCTTATCAGCGCAAATAACCAACAACCAATTTAAGACTCGTCTTAAAGGCACAACGGAACTCTGCCATTACACTGGCTTCTCTTGATAGGAGAAACGATTCCGTGAGAGCCCTCGATACCCTCAATAGCGCAAAACCCCAGAGCAACGCCGCCATCTACTGCCTGACGATTCTGGCACTGGCGCTGATCGCCATGACTGTCGTCGCCGGTCATGAGCTCAACAATCTGTTTCCACTCAAGGCCGTGGTGCAACAACAGGAGGCCCAGCTCACGCAGCGCGCCGAGGCTATCCAGTCAATGAGCGCAGAACTCAAGCGTCTGGCAGAACAAAAGCAGGCCCTGGAAACCGACCTGGTTACTGCGAAGGAACAAGCGAAGGCCGCCGAGGCGGCAAAGACCGAACTCGAAAACACTCAACGCGCAGCGCAAACCAGCGCCGCGTTAGAGGACGAAGACTCACTGTGCGCGATCATTGAGCAAAATATCCGGCTCGTCGCGGACCAGCTCAATCGCGACGATTTCTTCCGCTTGCGTGATGAGCGCGAAGCTGATGCTGAAGCCGTACTGGAAAGCTATGAAAAACAACTCGCCCACTGCGTTGAACAGCTGACGGCACAAACCGCATTACCAACACAGAAATGAGCCTGCACTCGTTGCGCAATACGATTGATCGCGGACCGAAAAAGCCCTGGCAATCAGGGCTTCCCGTCAACTTTTTAAAGCTTGAATTCCTTGGTCAACTTATTCAGCGAGGCCGCCAATTGCGAAAGCTCCGCCGATGCAACTGCCGTCTGTTTCGAACCATCTGCGGTTTCGCAAGACAGGTCGCGAATGCTGATCAGGCTTCGATCCACTTCGCGCGCAACCTGAGCCTGCTCTTCGGCAGCGGTCGCCATCAGCAGGTTTCGTTCATTGATAAGATTCAGAGAGCCAGTAATGTCGGTCAGCACTTCGCCGGCGATATTGGCCATCTCAAGTGTTCTTTCCGCCTGAGAGCGGGTGTGGCTCATGGACGTAACTGCCCTGCTGGTGCCCGACTGAATAGAGCTGACCATGGATTCAATGTCCTCGGTCGATTTCTGCGTACGCTGCGCCAGCCCTCTCACCTCATCTGCAACCACGGCAAAGCCACGGCCCGCCTCCCCCGCCCGCGCTGCTTCGATGGCCGCGTTCAAAGCGAGCAGATTGGTTTGTTCGGCGACTTCGCGGATCACGTCCAGCACGCTGCTGATATCGCTCGCCATCGTAGAAAGCGCCTGCACTTCTGCCGAGGTGCTATGCACGCTGGAAACCATAAGATTGATTGCCGCGACCGTTTCGCTGACTTGGGTTTTGCCGGCAATGGCTGCGGCGCTTGATTCCGACGTCAGTTGCGAGGTCGATGCGGCGTTGTCCGCAACCTGTTCCACCGCTGCACTCATTTGAGTCACGGCGGTGGCGGCCATTTCGATTTCATGACTCTGACGCTGAGTGATACGCGAAATATCTTCGGTAACGCCGTGCATGGCTTCCGAGGTTTCGGCCAACTGCGTGGACGAGTCACGGATCATGATCAGCGCATCACGCAAACTGGTTTGCATCGCCGCCAGTGACGACAGCATCTGCGCCGCCTCATCGGAACCATCCAGCGCGATGGTTTCGCTCAAATCGTTGGCAGCGATGCATTCCGCTACCCTCAGCGAGCCTGCAATCGGCACCGTCAGGCTGCGCGTGTACAACACCGCCAGGGCCAAGGAAGCACCGATGGCAATGATAATGAACACACTGACGATCAACAGCGTGTGTTCGTAGACATTGTCGGCCTGCTTGCCCGCTTCATATGCTTCGATCTCGTTGAGAGCAATCAGCTTTTTGAGCGCGACCTGCACGCCGTCCGAGGCGGCACGCATCTGATTCTTTGACAGCGCAATGGCCGCTTCAAGCTGCCCTTTTGCCACTGTTTCAAGGTATTGGTCCTGCGCCTGATCATTGACTTGTTGTGCTTTGGCGAACGCCACGAACGCCTCACGCCCGGCGTCAGTTGCCAGCAGATCAATGAGCGCTCGCTGATGATTTTTGATGAGCTGACGCGACTGCTGAATGTCCATCAAGGCCTGAGCCTTGCGCTCAGGGGTTTCGATAGGGTTGCGCAGGCGGGCGTTATTGCCCTTGATTTCGATGAACTCACGATCCAGTTGGCCGAGCAGCTTGATGCTTGGCACGATGGTCGTCTCAACGTACGTTTCTGCTTTGTTGAGTAAATCGACTTGCTGCAAGGCGATCAGTCCGATCGCGATAATCATGAGACAGAACAAGCCAAAACACAGCGCCGAACGCGGCGCGAGATTGAGTTTACGAAGCAGCATGATGCTTACCTTAGAGTGTATTCAAGACAATGGGGCAAACGGGTGGGCAGCAAAGCAGGCGCTGGGCAATAGCACCTCAAAGCACAAGCGGATTAACGCGGGAAGGCGCAACAGCTAGCGGTTTGCACCTGAAGGAAGCGTGGAATCGGATGAGGCCGGCTCCGCCAGCTCCTTGAGCGTCGGGTCGGCCAGCATCAGAAAATCCGCCAATCGCGGCAGATCGATTTTCGAGACCAGACGCATCCAGCGTTGCGGATGCGGGTTGAAAAAAGTCTTCGACCACTGATGATCATCACTGGGGTTGAAAATCAGCAGGTGACGAATCAGCGGGTTTTCCCCAAAAAAATCGAGCGGATCCATCGCCATCTCGTTGAGCAACTCAGCATTGACCACGACCAGGCTGAGCCGTTGGGGGCAGTAATACGTCAGTACTCTCAGGTCACGATAAGTACAGACGTTCACTACGCTGAGACAGCCCAGCTTGTTTAACTGTTGTTCAATCGACAGACCTCTACGCACGTCGTTATCGGCGATCAGGATCCGCAAGGATCGACTTCGGTTATTTTCAAGAAACATCGGACACCTTTGGCAGCTCCATTCTTCCTTTCAAGAAAATAACCAAGGGCCAACCAGTCCGATATGAGACTTGTCTCAAAATGAGCACGGGGATCGCTGAACGAAAACCACACTTTGCTGACAAGCCCGCGCTAGCGGGGCACGGCATGGTTCAAAGTCTTTGGAGGGAGGGAGGGATTTTGCAGCGGTGGCGAGCGGCGCGATGCTAGAAGCGCGGGACGGTTGTGTACGAACCAGACAATTCTCATTATTAACGCCCCTTGTTGTCAGTAACCTTGAAACAAGGGGCGCAAACTCATTCTTTCTCAGTCCATCAAGGTAGCGTCAGCGTCACGACGTAATTGCCAGTCGTTATCTGATGGCCCTTGTTGTCCGTGAGCAGCAAACGCTGGTCGTAATATTTTTCCTGCTCGTGGGAATCGGCAATCATCTTCACGAACACTTGCTGGCGCGGCTCACCCCGCCCTGCCGCACTGACGTTAGTCACCGAGAATATCTGACCGGTGCTCGCCTGCGGACAATCAAGCAGCTCGACAGAAGCATGGCTGGCGCCACTCGCCGTGCAACTTGCCTCAACAATCCGTCCACTGAAGCGAATCACTCCGCTGACGGGCGCAGACTGGGCCGCGCTGACGGTGTCAAAACCCAGCAGGCAAAGACAGGCAATCAATAAAGGACGTCGAATGATCATCGCGAAACTCCATGGTTATTAACCAAGGTATCGCCCGTTGCAAAATGATCTTTAACGTCCCCTTCAATGCAGGGCCAGTCAGCAGGGCCCTGCGTCAATACGGATTACAGCTCGACCCGTTTGATTTTCTTGATCAGATCAGCCTGCGCATGCTCAAGCTTCAACGCGCTGCGATTGATATCCAGTGGATCGATGACCGGCGCTTCGCACTCGGCCTCAAGGTCGTTACACGCCTCGATGACCTGATGCTCGGCGACGATGCGCGCCGCGCCCTTGATCCGATGTGCCAGGTCAGCCAACAACCCGGGATCGCTTTCGGGTATCAGCGAATGCAGCTCCTCCAGATCCTTCTCACAACTCGACAGCGCCTCGCGCAGCAGTTCTTTCATCATGTCGAGGTCGCCTCCGGTGAGCTCGTTCAGACGCTCGCGAATCGATCCCAGCTCCTTGTTACCCGTCGCAGGCGGGCTCTCAACTGGCTCGGTTTCGACATCTTTTTCCCAGCCGGCAAGCAGGGTCGACAAGGTGCTGAGGCTGATCGGTTTGAACAGACAGTCATCCATCCCCGCCTCTCGGCATTTCACTTTTTCTTCCGGCTGCGCGTTGGCTGTGAAGCCCAAGACGATACACGGCGCGCCACCACTGTCGCGTTCGTCCTGGCGGATGGTGCGGGCCAGTTCATAGCCGTTCATGACCGGCATGTTGCAGTCCGTGATCACAATGTCGAACGGCTCAGAGCGCCACAATGCCAATGCCTGCGCACCATCGGCAGCATCACGCACCGCCTGACCAAGAAAACTGAGCTGCTGCGTCAGTAACAGGCGGTTGGCGCTCTGGTCATCCACTACCAGAATCCGCAGCGTCGGCACTGGCTTGTCCTGGACAACCGAAACAGGCAGCACCTTGCCGCCGAGCGGGCTGAGGATATTGAAGAACAGCGACACTTCCAGGCAGGTGCCCTTGCCCAAGGTACTGGTTATATTCAGTCGCCCGCCCATCAGCTCGCACAACGAGCGTGAAATCGCCAACCCCAGACCGGTGCCGCCCCGGTTCGAGGGGCCGTGATTGGCTTGCGAAAACGGCTGGAACAGGTTCTGCAGATCAGCGCTGGAAATGCCGATGCCTGTGTCCTCGACTTTCAAGTCGACCTGCAACCGTTCGTCAGCAAGGCGTTGGCCGCGTATCGAGACGCTGACATGCCCGGTATCGGTAAACTTGATGGCATTGCCGACCAGGTTCGAGAGCACCTGCTGGAAGCGCATCGGATCAACCAGTACGTCACAGCCGACAGTGGCGTCGATATCGAGTTTCAATACCAGGCTCTTCTGCCTGGCCAGGCCGTCGAACACCCGCGCCACGGACTCCACCAGTTCGCGCAGGTTGGCGCGTTTCGGCGAAAGACTGACGTGCCCAGACTCGATGCGAACCACATCGAGGATATCGCCGATCAGTTCCAGCAGGCCTTTGGCCGAGTCGTAGGCCACCTCAATCGCCGGTCGATCGAAGTGGCCCTGCTCGGCGCGCTTGAGTGTGAGTTCAAGCATGCCGATCACGGCGCTCATCGGCGTACGGATTTCGTGGCTCATGGTCGCCAGGAATGTGGTTTTGGCGCGGCTCGACTCATCGGCCAGCTCTTTCGCCGAACGCAACTCTTCGATCAGTTCGCGGCGCTCGCTGATGTCGATCCAGCCGCAGATCACGCCTCTGACTTCGCCCGTCGTGTCGTGATAAGGCTGGATCCAGTGATAAATGATCAGCCGCGTTTCACCGACATGCAGCGTGCGATCCACCTCGTAAGGTTCGTCCCGCTCGATGACACGCAGATAGTCATCGTGAAATTGCAACGCTTCCTGGCGATTGCGCTTGCCGCTTTCGAGCACGGTCTTGCCGATCACGTCCTTTTCCAGCAGGCCAAACGTTTGCAGATAATTGTTATTGCAGGTGACAAGCCGACCTTCCCGATCGCGAACGTAAATGGGATGCGGCGTGCCGTTGATCAGCGCCCCCATGAACTTCAGTTGATCGCCGAGCAAGCGCTCTGCCCGACTGCGCTCGCGGATCTGCCGGCGAATATAGAAATTCCACGCCAGCGATCCGAGGATAATCAAGAAAGCGCCGGCGCTGATCTGGTAGATCAACGTCTTGTAATCGCGCCATGACAAGCCCGAGAACGCAGCAATGGGGCGCCAACGGTTGAGGATTACGTCCAGCTCATCGGGTGGAATGCTCAGCAGAGCCTTGTTCAGAATGCTGACCAGTTCGGTATCGGCACGTCGGGCGGCGAAGGCGAGAAAACCCTTGTTCATGCCGACGATGTTGGAGATGCGCAAACTGTCACTGTAGATGTGAGCGATGTAATAGCGCGCACTGTGCAGCGTGGTAATCATCGCGTCTGCTCGCCCATCCTTCACGTCAGCCAGAGCGCCGAGCACTGTCTCGTTGTCGACAATTTCAATGTCGGGATAATCCTTGAGCAGCTCACGCTCTGCAGAGCTCTCGGGGACGGCGACGCGCTTGCCGCGTAGCTCCTGCAGGCTTGAAGGCGCGCCAGCTTCCTTGGCGGTGACGATCACAAAGGGACTGGCGAGGAACGGGTGGGTGAAACGCATACCGACTTCACGGGAAACGGTTGGCGTCAGCAACGAGATATCGGCGCTGCCATCAAGCAGGCGCGTGCTCAAGCTGGAAAAACTGTCGGTGCGCTCTACATCGATCTGCAAACCAGTGCGCCGCTGAATCAGTTCCAGCAGATCGGCGCCGATTCCGCCAAAGTTGCCATCGCCATCAAAGAACGCAAATGGCGCTTGGTCGTCATTGATCACGAACCGCGCGACCGGGTGCAGCTCAAGCCAGCGTGCTTCGCCGGGTGTCAGATCGATACGTTTGGGTGTCAGTGCCCCGCCGCCACCGGACCAGCGCTTGGTGATTTCGGCTATCTTGCCCTCACCCATCGACTCAATGACCGAGTCGATCAGACGCAACAATTGATCATTCCCTCGGCGCAGGGCAAAGCTGAAACCGTTGGTTTGCGTTTTGACGAAAGAGTGCAGGCGCACATAGTTGAAGTAGTTGAGGTTGATCAGATAGTTGCTGGACACCGTGTCGCCCAGAAACAGATCGACTTTGCCAAAGGCCAGCGCAGCCAGTGCCAACTCGTTCGATGGGAAAAGTACGAACTCGGCGTTGGGATACAACCCATGCAACTGACTGGATGGCAGGTAATCATCGGCAACCGCAATACGCAAACCGGCCAGATTGGCCGGCATCGGTCGCCGATCATCGCCGCGCATGAACATTGCCGGCACGTCTTCGACATAAGGTTTACTGAGCGTGACGAGGCCGTCGATCAACTCGAAACTGTTGGAGCTGCCCAACATATCGATGTCGCCGCGCTCAAGCGCCGCCATGGCGTCGCGACGGTCGGGATATGCCTTGACGGTAACTTCGACATGCAGGGCCTGACCGATAATGCAGGCAATGTCGGCGGCAATCCCCTCATAACGCGTACCGCTGGCGGTCATGACATAAGGCGGAAAATCCGGAAGCGCCGATCCCAATACGAGGCTGCGTTTCTGCCGTAGCCAACTCCAGTCTTCATTGCCCAGATCAACCTGCACTTCCTTGCAGTCTGATCGACCGAACACCTGCAGAGTTCGCGGCTCTGCTGCCCACAACGACCCGCTACCGACTACGAAAAGCACACTGACGAGCAAAACACCGCGCAACAGATGAAACATAAGCGTGTTATCCCTGGTTATCGGCTGTCAGGCTGTGCTGCAACTTGAACAGCTCTGCATCACCACGAATGCCAAGCTTTTTGAAAGCGGCCTGTTTTTGCCCACTGATGGTTTTGCGACTGCGCGAGAACTTCAAAGCGATCTGCGTCACCCCCATACCCTCGAGGCAGCAGCGCAAGACTTCTTTCTCTTTCGGCGAGAGCAAAGGATTGCTCAGGAAATCGTCGCCGTGCGCCACGCCGTCATCATTGGCACCAGCAGGCTCATCGACCGACACAGGCAGCACATCAAGTTCGAAGGCCATTGCCGGCGACAGGTACAACTGGCCGGACGCTGCGCAGCGGATGCCAGTAATCAGGTCATCGACTGGCTGGGACTTGCCGAAGAATCCGCTGACACCCGCTCCGATCGCCATGTTCACTACCGCCGGGCGCTCTTCGGAGGATGAGACGAGAATGCGCATGCCCGGATATTGCTTGCGCAGCAGGCGAATCAGATTAAGCCCGTCCAGCTCGCCATCGTGCAGCTTGTAGTCGAGTATCAGCAGGTCGATTTCGGTCTCGCGCAATCCAGCGAGCAACTGCGCACTGCTCGAGTACACGCCCACGACACTGAATTCGGCTTCGCGCGTCAGCCGCGATTTCATCGCCAGACGTATGAGCGAGTGATCATCAAGGATGGCAACGCGTAACGGATTCACGACTGACCAATGCATGAGCAACTCCATGATGAGGAGGGTGGAAGGATCATCAGCACTTGGCAACCGCAGCCGATCCCGGGCATCACCGGAGCATTCAGGTGCATCTGGTTGATTTCTCGGCACATGATGATTGTTTTGAAGACGTGAAGAAATAGGGCTTTGTCCCAAAAGTCAGACCGCGCGCACTCATCAAAGGTCGGACGTGCCTATTGCGCGGCGCCAGGACGACTTTTGACCCTCGAAACGCCAATCAACCAGGTGCGCCCAATTCATGGGTCGGGCATAGAAGAAACCCTGCCCCCACTGGCAACCGAGTCGAGCCAGGTGATGGACCTGATCTGCGGTTTCAATGCCTTCTGCGACCACTCGCATGTCCAGCTCGCGCGCCAAGGCCAGTGCACCGTGGATAACCGCACTGTAGCGAGCCTGCTGGAAATTCTGCACGAAGCCGGCGTCGAGTTTGATTTCGTTGAACGGCATCTGACACAGTCGCTCCAGCGAAGAATAGCCGACACCGAAATCATCAATCGCCAAGCTAAAGCCGAGCATGCGCAGACGCACCATGTTTTCCATGCTGATCTCGGGCATCTGCAGCAGACCGGTTTCCGTCAGCTCGAATATGAGCCCGGCTGGCGAGGCGCCGTGAATGCGCAACAGCGCCTTGATCCGGTCGACAAGATTCGGGTTGGCCATCTGCGTGACGTCGAGATTGAAGGCGAGCTTGAACGGCTTGCCGTGGGACTGCACGAAACGCTGCAGACTCAGTCCTTGCGTGAGCAGGCTGAAAAACATTTCGTCGAGCAGCCCGCAACGCTCGATCGTTGGCAAGAACATACCCGGCGAAAGTAATCCGCGACTGGGGCTTTGCCAGCGCACCAGCACCTCGGCGCCATCCACCTCACCACTGCACAGATGAAACTTGGGCTGGAAGTAAGCGCGAAATTCCTGCCGGCGTATCGCTTCCAGTACTTCGTTCTCCGTAGGCTGATCGAGATGACTTTCCGCCACTTTGGCCTCGACCTGGCTGTGCGGCCGATAGCGAGCCAGCAATGGCGCCAGCACATCGACCATCAAGGGCTTGCCGACACTGCCAAGCAATTCCAGGCCCTGAAGCGTGACAATTCGATCAACCGTGCGTAACAAGTCTTCAGGCAGTGAACTGCAGATGATCACTGCGCGAATCAATCCGGCCTCTCTCGCCAGGCGCAGAAAGGTCAAACCATCCATCCCGGCCATGCTCAAGTCACACAACGCAACGTCCACACCTCCTACCTGGGAGATCACAGCCAGCGCATCCTTTCCGTCAGCCGCCTGAAAGATATTTTTGTAACCCAGACTGTTAAGCGCGCTGACCGCAGCCGTGCGCTGGAAGGCGTGATCTTCCAATACCAATATACGAAGCGTGTTCACAAACCGGGAACCTCTTTCTATCAGCCATTAATAGCGAAAAGCCTGAATCATCTTCCAACAGAAAGATTGCTCACAAACTTTGCATTGACTGAGAATTTCTGCATCCGCGAATACTAATCAAATAGAGCTCGCGCGACTTTGAGAATTGTCTCATTTAGTCCGCTGTACTTTACTGAGAATATAAATACGCACTTCCGATATTGCCGCCTTGTTCGCACTTGCCACGCTTTAAGACAAATCTCAAAGACCAATCGCCATCACCGACCTAGCATGGCCTGGCATTTCAATGCAGCACTTCACAATAACTTCGGATATAAACATGAAAAAGTTCGCTTTCGCAGTTCTCACTCTTTCCGTACTGGCTGCCTCCACTGGCGCACTGGCTGAAGAAGAAGCCGCTAAAGCCGTCAAGGGCGGCAGCGGTCAAATCAGTTTCACCGGCGTCATCAACAACGACGCGTGCTCGGTAGATGGCGCTTCGGGTAACGACAAGATGATCGCTGTGGACATGGGCAGCGTATCGATCAAAGACATGGGCACCGATTCTGCCCCGGGTGCTGGTCGCGTGGCTGCCAACGATTTCAACCTGAAAGTGAACTGCAACGCCGGCACCAAGGTGTCGATGCTGTTCAAACCAACCGTCAACGGCGGTTCGGGCCTGGTTGATGGCAAGAAAGTTCTCAAGCTGCAAGGTACTGATGCGGCCAAAGGCGTAGGTATCGCGCTGCTGGACAGCAACGGCCAGTTGATCGACCTGAGCTCCGAAGCCACTGCCAAAGTACAGACCAGCCTGACTGGCGACGGCACCACTGGCGGCGACGGCACCCTGTCGTTCGCAGCCGCTTACGTCACCACCGGCGACAAGACCACCGCTACTGCAGGTACCGGTAACGCCACTCTGCCGTTCGTTCTCGAATACGAATAAGCAGCACGCAAGACCTGGACGGGGCCGCTGTGCCTCGTCCTTCCCGACCAGATCAATCGGTGAAAACTATGTTAAGTCGCTATTTTCCGCTGTGGCTGGGGCTTGCCGGGGTGTTGATGACACACTCGGCATTCGCAAGCATCTCCTTGAGTTCCACCCGGATCATTTTCGATGGCGCGCACAAAGAGGCGAACGTCACCGTGCGCAACGGCGGGCAAACCATCCTGGCGCAATCGTGGCTGGATGCCGGCGACACGGCTGGCAGCGCGCCGCCATTTGCGGTGACTCCACCGCTGGCCCGACTCGAACCCAATCAACAGCAACTGTTGAGGATTCTCTATGAAGGCCGCGGCATGCCTGCAGACAAAGAGTCAGTGGTGTGGCTGAACGTGCAGGAAATCCCTCAGGCCAGCGCTGCCGATGTCAATACGCTGCAACTGGCGGTGCGTCAGCGCATCAAGGTGTTCTTCCGCCCGGACGGACTCACCGGTGACGCTGCGCAAGCGCCAGTGCAACTTGTATGGCAATTGGTCACGCAAGCTGGCAAGTCGGTACTGAAAGTAAAAAATCAAAGCAATTACCACGTATCGCTGGCCGACCTGAAAGTCGCTGCTGGAAATAAAGCGGAACTGGTGATTGATTCGACAATGATCGTTCCGGGCGAAGTTCGTTCGTTCAATTTGAAAGCGTTGCCATCCGGTTCTCCACGCCTGACTTTTTCGGCCATTAATGATTACGGCGCACAACAACGATTCGATGCACCACTCAGCGCTACCGAAAGTCATGCCGAGCGCGTGAAAGATGCATCCGCCCAGTAACTTCCTCGCCCCACCCCGCCAATTTACAAGCTATTTACGAGTTCCGGACTCCGGTTGAAGCAACACGGACTGATAAGGCAAATTGCATGTTCTCCTCCCAACACCACACATCTTCAAGTTGTGTAAAGCATCACGTTGCGCGCCATAAAAGCAAAACGGCGTTGGGCTGCCTGCATCCATTGTGCTTTGCCATCAACATGGCCATTTGTGGCTTCGCCATGGGTGCCGAAGCCCCGGCCGCGGTAGCGGGTGAAGCTTTCAATACCTTGTTTCTTGAAGGTTCATCGGCGGTCGATCTGCAACCCTTGTTGAATGCCAACAGCGTTCTGCCGGGCCGATATCGCGTTGACGTGTTCAGCAACGGCACACTGGTCGGGCGTCGCGACGTTGATTTCGCGGCCAACCCGCTCAACGGCAAAGTCGAGCCACGCATCACCCTGGAATTGTTACAGCAGTTGGGCGTGGACATGCGCAAACTGCGTGAGCAAGGGCTGGTTGATGAGCAACAACCTGCTGATCACTACGATCTTGCGGCGATGATCGAGCAAGCCAGTCTCAGTTTTGACGCCAACCGCCTGCGCCTCAATATCAGCGTGCCGCAGGTCGCGATGGCGCGTGGCATGCGCGGCTTTGTGGACCCAGAGCTTTGGGACGATGGCGTGGCCGCCGGGTTCATCAACTATCAGTTGAGCAGCACCCGCAGCAAAACCGATTACTCGACGCAAATCTCGAATAATCTGGGGCTGCGCAACGGCATCAACTTCGGTTCCTGGCGCTTGCGTAACGAGTCCAACCTGAGCAGTGCCACCAGCCGGCCCAATCGGTTTGTCAGCAACCGCACGTTCATCCAGCGCGACCTCACGGCGATCAAGGGGCAACTGAGCGCGGGTGAAATCTTTTCCGACTCAGACCTGTTCGACAGCGTGCGCTACCAAGGCGTAAAGGTGGCCTCTGATGAGGGCATGCGCGCAGACAGCGAGCGCGGCTATGCGCCGATCATTCGTGGCGTTGCTGAAACCAATGCGAAGATCGAGGTCCGCCAGGATAACTACATTCTTTACACCACCAACGTCCCGCCGGGTCCGTTCGAGATCAGCGATATCTATCCATCGGGCTCCAATGGTGATCTGGAGATCACCATTGTCGAGGCGGATGGTCGGCGCAAGGTCACCCGGCAGGCGTTCTCCGCCTTGCCGACGATGGTGCGTGAGGGACAGCTGAAGTACAGCCTGTCGAGCGGCAAATTCAACAACAACAGCGAAGGCTATGACAAGCCGGCCTTCCTGGGCGGCACTTTCGCCTACGGTTTGACCAGCAACCTGACAGGCATTGCCGGCATTCAGGCCAGCAACGGTTTCAAGGCGCTTTCAGTTGGTGCGGCGAAGAACACTTCGATTGGCGCGATGTCGCTGGACCTCACGCAATCGTCCAGCAAGGCATTTGGCAAAACGACCCAGGGCAGCAGCGTACGCGCGCTCTATGCAAAGACCTTCACCGGCACCGATACCAGCTTCACCCTCGCAGCCTATCGTTATTCGACCGAGGGTTACCGCACGCTGACCGACCACGTTCAGGACACCAGCACCGGCGCTACGCGGCGCGCAGGTAACGCCAAAACCCGTACCGACCTCACGGTCAACCAGACCCTGGGCGAAGCGCGCCAGTACGGCTCGCTGTACTTGAATGCCAGTGATCAGCGCTATTGGGATCGCGGTGGCTCGCGCAGCTTTTCTGCCGGTTACAACAATAATTGGCGCGACCTGAACTACAACATAAGTTTGAGTAAAACCGAGGAATTCGGCACACGCGGTGACACCACTCACGACACTCAATTGAGCGTTTCGATCTCATTCCCGCTCGGATCGACACCTCGCGCGCCTCGTGCCTATATTTCCAGCAATCATCAGAACGCCGGCACCAGTACGCAAGCCGGGATCAATGGTTATCTGACTGAAGACAGTGACACCTACTATTCCGTACAGACCGGCCGCAGTGTGCAAGGTGATCGCTCCGGCTCACTGAGCCTGAGTACCCGTACAGCGATGGGTGATCTGGGATTGGGCTACAGCCGAGGCAGCGGTTATGAATCACAGAACCTGAGCGCGGCCGGATCGATCGTGGCCCACGCGGGTGGAATCAACATGGGCCAGACCGTCGGCGAAACATTCGCACTGGTGGAAGTGCCTGGCATGTCCGGGGTCGAAGTCAGCAGCTACTCCGGCGTGAAAACCGGCCTCAACGGCTATGCCGTCGTTCCAAATGCACAGCCCTATCGCGTGAACTGGGTGACGCTGGACACACGAAATCTGGGCGCTGAAATCGAGTTGGACAACGCCACTCAACAACTCGTACCGAGACGAGGTTCAGTCGTGCTCGCGCGCTTCGAAGGCAGCAAAGGGAGACGGATCCAGTTCGAACTCTACGATGCCGAGGGCAAACCCCTCCCATTCGGAGCCGTATTGATGGACGCCGAAGGTAAACAACTGGCGCTTTCCGACCCCACCGGCAAGGCGTTAGCGCTTGTTACCCAAGATCAAGGCATTATCACAATCAAGTGGCAGGGTAAAAGTTGCCCCGCCCCTTACAAGCTTCCAGAAAGGCTAAAGGATTTGAACTATGAGCATTACAGGCTTACTTGCTCACCCAGCCTAGACACATCGAAATAACACGTTCAATTCGTTAGTCTTAAACATCAAGGCTCTGATTTATTCAGAGCCTTGATGTTTCTGGAGCGCCAAGCTATGGCCCATAAAACAGGACAATTCTTATATCCACATGCAAAAGTCTCATCACTATAAAAGGGGTAGCGAGCACTAACACCCGACCGTGTGATTTTAATAGCACCAACGGCCTATAGGCGAGAAACAAAGAGCATTAGCCCGCCGCCGATAGCCGCCCAGGCACGGGCCAGCGCCTCTTCGCGCGCCGCAAAGCGACGAGCCGAAGGTACGTAACCCGCGCCAGTGACTAGTCATTAGCAGCTGCCGGGCGGGCGGGATGCCTTCCTTGTTAAAATCTTAAAGGGGATTTTGCACTTCCTCTGTGGAATGCACAGGCGTCGATTGTTCCGGTGCTTCTTCCTCTGAAAATTGCGCTGTTTCTTCAGTCATTGCTCTGCCCTCGTTCTGGTTAATCGTGCGGCATCGACCGAGGGCAGGCAGATTCAAACTCGCACTTTCTCCGTCTCGGCGAACAAGTGACGCACGCGGGCCATGGCAATGAGGTCGGGATCGTCTGCCCTCGGCGCAGCCGGTAACCATCAGTACCTGCTGGAATGCCTGACATTGCTGCTTTGACTGATGACGCTCAAGCAGTGGGACATCACGCTGTTGCTGCATCTACTCAATCTGCGCGTAACGCCTTACCAACAGAAGGCGCAAAATCACACTAGTCGAGCTTCGTTTCAGACCTATTACGACCAAAAACACTTGTGCGGCTCAGCCGCCTCGCCTTCCAGCATCGGCCCCAACACACTCATAAATGTCAGTCTTGCTGCCGAGACGAAGAAAGCACCTTTCTAAACTCGAGCTAATGCTCATTAGGGAATGACGGCTTTT
>NZ_JAGTPI010000085.1:0-21317 GCF_021147825.1 Pseudomonas quasicaspiana | reverse complement strand
ACGCAGATTCTGAACCGTGGGCAACCCGGCAAGGATGCCGGGTTAGCCGCACCGGGCCATGGATGGCCCATTGCGGCGGCCCACGGTTCAGGATCTGCGCGCGGGTACACCGAGCACCAGCGAGGTGCCGAGTGGTGGGGCAAGAGCGTTTTGCTTACTTTTGCGCTTCCCAAAAGTGAGGCGCTGTAAAAGCGCAACCAATATCAGCCCAGACCGCAGTAACGGATATGTACGCAAGAATCACACGTACCACATTCTAAAACCTAAAACAGAAAACTGACCACCCGTTCGGTACTAAACGGCCAGTCCAGTTCCGCGCCGGTATCGACACGACGCAACACCGGAATACGCAAACCATAAGTTTCAAACAACCGCTCGCTGTCGCCGATATCCACCAGTTCCACCAATAGGCCGTGCTCCACCAATGGCATTAACTCGGCTTCAGCAACCTCACACAGATGACACCCCAACGTGCCAAACAACTGACATTCAGGAGGCATACGCATGACCCTCTGCGCAGAAAAATGAGCGCTTATTTTAGGCCTGCCAGTGATAGTCGTCGAGGATGAACCAGCAGATCAAAGCGTCTCCCCGGGGCCCCGCCACTCTGGCGCTTTGTAGACTTGCCCTGCACCGGAAATCCGCATTGAAATACGATCCAGAATCGACTCCGCCGTGTATTTGGGCGTCGTCGCATTGAACGCGATAAACAACAAACCAATCACCAAAGCTGCAGAAGGAATCCGGCCTGGCTGGAAATTTTCCAGACCCAGCAGAAAAAGGCCTGCCGCCAGAGAGCCCAGCAACGCACCGGCAATCGCTTCAGGCAACGGATGAATGAACGGTGCGACGCAGTAAATACTGAACAGCCAGCCCACTACCATGCCAAACGCTGCAGCAGGCCAACTCAACATCGGATGCACCTGCCGAGCGATCAGACTCAAACCCACAGTGAGCACCAGACACGTATTCATCGCATGGCCACTCAGCACATAAATACCGAGACTTTCCAGCGCCACGCCCCAGCCTTTAAAGAGGATTTTACTGACGGCTACGATCGAGTAGACCGCAAAAACAGTGGCAACCCACAGCAGCGCCGAGCGACGCGAGCGGGTCATCCAGAGCCAACCGGTGATGACGATTGCAGCGGGCAGCATGACCGTGATGCCGCCATACGGGGTAAGTGAAACGAGGGTTATATCCAACGGTGACTCCAACACGTAGCACGCCGCCAAATCTTACTGCGCACGCTCCAGGCCAGATGAGCGCGCTCGAAAGTGTTTACGGGCAAAAGCATTGGCCCGATCCAGCACCGGCTTCTCGAAATAGCGATAACCGACCCAGCCGTAACATAGCACCGCACTCATCATCAGTGCTGTGAAGAAAATATTGTCCGCCAGCGTCTCGGGCCAACCGCCCACCAATTGCCAGATACGTCCGATAACCCCCAGCACCAGCAAATGGGACAAGTAGACGGTGTAAGACATGTCGCCGATCAACACCAGTCCCTTGGGCATGGCCACGTGCTCACGACGCTCCAGCAATGCCAGCGTGAACACCAGCAGGCCAAACACCAGGCCGACCACCAGCATCCGTGTCAGACCATGACTTTCAAATAACCCATACAGGCCAATGACCGGAATACCCAATAGCAATACCCCGGCCAACAATCCCCAGACCGCAGCATCGGGGATGCGAACGTTATGTCGGCTGTAAAACAAAAGAGCCATTAACGCTCCGGCGATGAACTCAAGCGCATAAGGATGCAGAACCACTGCCAGCACAGGTGAGTACGCCTGCCAGTCCTCAAGTGTGTTGAACACCAGTAAAACCAATGCCCAGACGGCCAGTAGCCACGGTAAATAGCGCTCCTTGAAAAACAGCAGGACGCTGAACACCAGATAGAACCACAGCTCAAATACAAGCGACCACGCCACCATCACCAGAAGGACCTTTTCACTGGGCAACAACAGAAAAGACAGCCACAGGTTTGACTCCCCGTGACCACTGTTGACCATTGCGGGCTGAATCAGATAAACCGCCAGCGTAATGAAAAAATACAGCCAGTAGGTCGGATAGATACGCGACACACGATTGAACAGGAACCGCTGGCTTTCAACGCCGCTCTGAAAGCGTCCGCGACTGACGATGACCATCACGAAGCCGCTGATGACAAAAAACAAATCGACACCTAATTGAAAGAAATCCAGCCAGCCAGGCAGCAGCCTGTCGCCTCCCGAATATTTCAATTCAACAGCCGTCATATGGAAAAGCACTACGCCCAGCACCGCCAGGCCCCTTAGCCCTTGAAGTGAATACAGCCGCTCCATGTCACCTCCAGCCCATGCCCAAGCGCCAATCGCCAATCGCGGCGTCAGTACTTCCATGAATTACCGAGGCACTCAACTCCTCAGACCAGCAGTCCTTGATACGTGCAGGCCACCAGAATAACGGCCCGACAGCAACACACGATTCTGTATCGGGTGACAGCATAGCCAAGTCTCGCGTGATTGAGGCCAGTGCCTCGCATCTAAATGCAATGCCCAAACGACGCGCCTGCCGGTATTCCTATCGAGACAGAGCCGGAAAAATCATGGAAACTTCAGACCCAGCGCTGGAGCAGTAGA
Organism: Pseudomonas quasicaspiana; assembly: GCF_021147825.1. Taxonomy (NCBI): domain Bacteria; kingdom Pseudomonadati; phylum Pseudomonadota; class Gammaproteobacteria; order Pseudomonadales; family Pseudomonadaceae; genus Pseudomonas; species Pseudomonas quasicaspiana. Next base: position 18,690 of record NZ_JAGTPI010000085.1, on the reverse strand, counting down.
AGTAAAGAAGTACCGGAGACCCTGCGCTCCTGATGAGCGCACAGTCAAAAGGTCGCGCACCAACACACTGCAAAATGCCTTACAGGTCCGTCCAACGATTTCATGCTGCATTGAAGTGAACCTTCAGCAACGCCCTGTACTCGAAACCCCATACGCACTTAATGGAGAGAAAAATGGCACGCCAAACAGCACAGAACGCCCAGGAAATTTTGATGGCTGACTTTCAGGTACTGGTTGCCGACACGGAGAAGCTTCTGGAACACACCGCTTCACTGGCAGGTGCTCAGGCTGACGAACTGCGCAGCCAGATCAATGAAAGCCTCGTGCGAGCCCGCGAAACCCTGAAGCTCACTGAAGAATCCCTCCGCGAACGCGGCAAGGCAGCCGTTGTTGCGACCGAAGATTATGTACAGACAAACCCATGGCAATCAGTCGGCATCGCTGCTGGCGTTGGCTTCCTGATCGGTCTGCTGGCTACAAGGCGCTAACGAATATGGCTCTGGGAACTGAATCCGGTCCGGCATCAGACCAGACCTCATCTTCGCCACGGCGACTGGGTGCGGCGGTCCTTGGGCTGCTGCACAGCCACGTCGAACTGTTCGGCATCGAACTGCAGGAACAAAAAGCACGTACATTGAGCCTGCTGCTATTCGCAGGCCTTGCATTATTGTTCGCCTTGCTTCTGCTGACCGGCTTGTCTGCATTGCTGCTCATCGTGCTGTGGGACAGTTATCGTCTGGCTGGCATCATTGGTCTGTGCGTGTTCTATACGCTGTGCGCGTTGTTCTGCGCCCTGCGCCTCAAAGCTGCCATTTTCGACGAGTCGTCGCCGTTCAATGCGACCCTGGAAGAGCTGGCCAATGACCGTGAGCGACTGATGCGATGAGCTTGCCTGAATCCCACCAGAAACATTCCCGCCGGGAACTTCGCAAGGCCCTTGTTCGCCTGCGCATGGAAATGCACCGCCAGGAAATACGTCAGGAGTCGACGAACCTGATGCTACCGTTGCGTCGGGTTCGCGGCATGACTACCGACTGGCAAGGTACATTGGGCATCAAGCATGCTCCCTTGTGGGGTATGGGCGTGGTCTCGCTTCTCGGATTTCTGGGCGGCAAGGGCGCGAAAGGCAAACGTCCCGGCGGACTCACTCGCATCGTCAAACTCGGTGTAAGTCTGTTGCCGATTATTCGACTGGCTCTGGGTTCCTCCCGAAAACACTAGTGGCAATTGGCTGCGTTCTTGCAGGCAACACTCCCCCATCAGGTTGAATCGACGGCTTCGGGTCCTACTGAAGCCGTCGATTTCGTTGTGGGATACTTTCTTGAAAGCCGTTTCACCAGCCCTTTTTGACCGCCGTTTCTATTGCCGTTAACTGCCGAGTTTACTGAGGAGGCCATGTGATTGATGGGCAACCCCTTGCCTGCTTTCAGCCGTTCATTGATACCGCTACTGGCCGTATTGCTGGTGTTGAAGCATTGGGCCGTGTTCTTCAGGATGACGGCCAACTCAAATCTGTCGGGCCGTTGTTCGCTGATCCGCGAGTACCTGCTGCTGCATTGCGTCGCCTGGATCGTATTATCCGGGACGACGCACTGAGTCGACTTCACCAGGCTCCTGATGACTGGTTTCTGAGCCTGAATATTTCACCACGCTGGATCTCTCGTCTGCGCCCTGGCCAGCCGCTGCCCAGCCTCAAGCAGTTGCAACGAAATGGTGTAGATCCACGCCGTATCGTTTTTGAAATCACTGAACTGGAAGGCAACAGCCAGCGTCTTGCGGAAGTCGTGAGCCGCTATCGCGACGCAGGCGCCCGAATTGCCATTGATGATTTCGGCGCGGGCTACTCCCAACTGGATCGTGTGCTTGCGCTGCAACCTGACATTCTCAAGCTGGACATGCGCTTGTTTCAGGCTGCTGCTAAAGGCGGCCCCAGCAGCGATATCGTGAAGGCCCTGGCCCAGATGGCAGAGAAAACCGGTTGCTGGATTATTGCTGAAGGTGTCGAAACCGAGGCAGAACTGCATTTCGCTCTCGAATGCGGTGCGCGGTATGTACAGGGCTTTCTGTTTGCAAGAGGCGAGCAGGCTTTTTTCGATAAGGATGCGTTCGTCGAACAATTCGCCCGACTGCGCGACTGCTATGTGCAGAAAAAGCTCGCAGAGCGGGCACGGGTGATGGATCTTCGCCAGCAACTGACTTCGTTGATGGCCGCTCTGCAGCGTTGGGATCAGCGTTCCCTCGACCACCTGCCGCAACTGCACGATTACCCCTGGTTGCTACGTTTCTACCAATGCGACCGGCATGGCACCCAGCTCACGCCCAATCTGGAGTGGCGCAACGGCGAATGGCATTCCGATGCGACTTACATAGGCCATAACTGGTCATGGCGTCCCTATTTCTATCATTTGCTTGCAGAAGGCTGGCATGAACGCCGCCTGATACTGTCCAACACCTATCGCGACGCCACGACCAACCAGTACTGCCTGACCGCCGGGCAGTTTTTCGACAACGACCAACGCATACTCCTGATCGATGTCGATGCGATTGGCTTTTAAAGCCTTGCAGCCGGGACACCGAATCAGGAAGCTAGGCAGTCTTTACCGACGGAGTGAACGCCTTGGATTGGCAAACCCTGCTCAACCGCGAACGACTTGGCAAAACCCTGCACAGCCCGGAAGAACTGGGACGCAGTCCTTTTCACAAGGACCACGACCGGATCATCTTTTCCGGCGCTTTTCGACGCCTCGGGCGCAAGACACAAGTGCACCCGGTTTCGAGCAATGACCACATCCATACGCGCCTGACCCACTCACTGGAAGTCAGCTGCGTGGGCCGTTCATTGGGCATGCGTGTCGGTGAAACCCTGCGCAGCGCCCTCCCCGACTGGTGCGATCCCAGTGATCTGGGCATGGTCGTGCAATCAGCCTGCCTGGCCCACGACATTGGCAATCCGCCTTTCGGTCACTCCGGCGAAGACGCGATTCGCAACTGGTTCAATCAGGCTGCAGGCCGTGGCTGGCTGGATGCAATGAGCGAGGTCGAACGTAATGACTTCCTCAATTTCGAAGGCAATGCCCAAGGCTTTCGCGTTCTGACTCAACTGGAATATCACCAGTTCGACGGCGGTACACGGCTGACCTATGCAACCCTTGGCACTTATCTTAAATATCCATGGACGGCGCGCCACGCCGACTCTCTGGGCTACAAGAAACACAAATTTGGCTGCTATCAGAGCGAACTGCCTATTTTGGAGCAAATCGCCCAGAAACTGGGCTTGCCGCAACTTGAAGAGCAACGCTGGGCTCGGCATCCATTGGTGTACCTGATGGAAGCTGCGGACGACATCTGCTACGCGCTGATCGATCTGGAAGATGGCCTGGAAATGGAGCTGCTGGAGTATGCGGAGGTCGAAGCGCTGCTTCTGGGGCTGGTCGGCGATGATTTGCCTGATACCTACCGCCAACTTGGGCCTGATGACTCGCGTCGACGCAAACTGGCAATCCTGCGTGGCAAAGCCATCGAGCATTTGACCAACGCGGCGGCGCGGGCCTTCGTCGAACAACAGGACGCATTGCTGGCTGGCACCCTGAGTGGTGACCTGGTCGAGCATATGCATGGCCCGGCCAAGCGCTGCGTGCTGAGCGCCAAAGACATGGCGCGCAAGAAAATATTCCAGGACAAGCGCAAGACGCTGCATGAAATCGGCGCCTACACAACACTTGAAATACTGCTTAATGCGTTCTGTGGTGCTGCTCTGGAGCAGTTCGGCGGACGTACGCCGTCTTTCAAGCATCGTCGTATTCTGGACCTGCTCGGCAACAGCGCTCCGGATCCCAAGGCACCTCTGCACGCCTCCTTCCTGCGCATGATCGACTTCATCGCCGGTATGACCGACAGCTACGCGAGTGAAATGGCGCGGGAGATGACCGGCCGCTCCAGCCCGATGTAAAGGTCAACAGTTGCCGTCGCTCGCCTGCAAGGGAGCAGACGGCAGCAGTGCTGTGTGCCCGTCATCGCCGCAGCGGTGCCGACGGTGCTGATTTACTACGATGGATCTACCTGATACGACTTAAAGCTTCGGACGTCTCCTACAGCCTTTTAGGAATCGTCTTATCGCAAGCGCTCAATACCTGCCAGATACTCCCGCCCCTTTAGCCGCCATCGCTGGCGCCTCTACATTACCCGCCCACGAGGCCTTGTCGATGCTGCCCGTCGTCGCAGCCTTGCGTCGGCTCAGCATCCGGGCCGCCAACAACTCTTGCCGGATTTCCTGATGTTTAAACATAAATTACGCATTCTGCTGGTGGAAGATCATCCCTTCCAACTGATTGCCACACAGATCATTCTGAACAATCAGGGCTACTTTTTACTGACTCCTGCCCTGACTGCTACCGAGGCCATGCAAGCCATAGAACGAGCCGCCGAGCCTTATGACCTGCTGATTTGCGACCAGCGCCTGCCAGATGGCGCAGGACTCGACATCATAGAGCAGGCGTTTCAGCAAGGCATGGCCCGTTACGCCATCGTCCTCAGCGGGCTGGATAACGCCCAACTGCGTGCCATCGAACACCTGGCGGTTCAGCGCGGGCTGCCTCTGCTGGGTTGTCTTGGCAAACCCCTGCACGGTGCTGACCTTGCCCAACTGCTGGAGCCCTGCTTTCCGGCAAGCTGAACCGCTGAAGCATGGCGGGATGAAAGCCATTACCCGTCTACGCAGACTCTAACGCTGTAGTGAACTACGCTAGTACAACTACCGAAAGCGTATAAACAACGTGTAGGGTAATTCCCGCGCGAAATAAACAACATACACATCGCCCTCCGTTCATCAGAGTAATCCACCGCTGAATTAAACATCACGCATCAGAAAAACAGGCTCCTACGTGCTCCAATACTCTAATTACTGTAGGAACTTTCCTATATATCACCTATAGCAGGGTCTCTTCATGTGCCTGCCCGAACATCTGAGCTAAGGTGCGCCCTTTCCTCGCATCTTGTTATGGATAGAATTATGAACTCAGTTTTTATCATCGACGACCATCCTGTTATTCGCCTTGCCGTTAGAATGCTTCTGGAAAATGAAAACTACGAAGTCGTAGGCGAAACCGATAACGGTGTGGATGCGATGCAAATGGTCCGCGAATGCATGCCGGACCTGATCATCCTCGACATCAGCATCCCCAAGCTGGATGGCCTGGAGGTACTGGCCCGCTTCAACTCGATGGGGCTTGATTCGAAAATTCTGGTCCTGACCTCTCAGACACCGAGTCTTTTTGCGATTCGCTGCATGCAGTCAGGCGCGGCGGGATATGTGTGTAAACAGGAAGATCTCAGCGAATTACTCAGTTCGGTGAAAGCGGTATTATCCGGCTACAATTACTTCCCAAGCCAGGCACTCACTCCACCCAGTGTAGAAAACGGTCAACCCAGCGAAATAGAGCTGTTCAAGTTAGTCAATGATCGCGAATTGATGGTACTGCAATTATTTGCCCAAGGTAGAACGAACAAGGAAATTGCCAAGGGCATGTTTCTCAGCAACAAGACAGTCAGTACTTACAAAACACGCCTGATGCAGAAACTCAGGGTCAAAACCCTGGTAGAACTAATCGAAATGGCAAAACGCAACGCGCTAGTGTGAGGAACAGGATGTCCAGGCGCTTTAAGTACTATTTGATCCTGACCATGAGCTTTTGCCTGAGTCTGGGGTGTCAGGCCGCTTTCGCTGCAGCCGAACTCTACACCCTGCTGGGCCGCTCCAGCATCGGGCATATGGAGCTGCAACTGGACAAGACCCAATGGCAGTGGATACGCAATAAGCGTGAGCTGATTCTGGGGACTTCGGCTCCCGACTATCCGCCATTTGACATGACGCTGACCGGGCGCGACTACGAAGGGTTCACCGCCGACTACGCAAACATCATTTCCAGAGCGCTGGATCTGCCGGTCAAGGTGCTTCGCTTTGAATCCAGGCAGGCGGCCATCGCTGCCCTTGGCACCGGGCAGATCGACTTGCTGGGCAGCGCGAACGGGTTCGAAGCGATAGACCAGAAGATCAAGCTCTCTACCCCCTACGCGGTGGATCAGCCGGTGCTGGTCACCCGCACCGGTGAAACACGCTCGCTCACCGATGGCCTGGCAGAAATGCGCCTGAGCATGGTCTACCACTACCTGCCACCGGAGGAAATCCAGAAGCTTTATCCCAACGCAGCGCTGAAAACCTATCCGTCATTTCAAAGCGCGATCAATGCCGTTGCCTTCAATCAGGCAGACGTCTTTCTTGGAGACACTATTTCTACCCAATACATGATCAACAAGGGGTACCTCAACAACATCCAGATGGCCAATTTCGGCAGACACGAACCCGACGGCTTCAGTTTTGCGGTCGATGGTGAAAACAATCAGTTGCTGGATATCATCAACCGCACGCTCAAGGCCATTCCGGTTGAAGAGCGCATCGCGATTTCCAGGCGCTGGGGTGCCAGCGACCTGATGCTGACTGACCAGAAGCTGCAATTGACTCACCGGGAGGAGCGCTGGATCGAACAGCACCCGAACGTCAGAGTCGTGATCAACGAATCATACGCGCCGCTGACGTTCTTTGATGCCAGCGGCAACTTTCGTGGAATAACCGCCGACTTGCTTGAACTGGTGCGCCTGCGCACCGGTTTGCGTTTCGAGATTACCCGGGCGCCCACCATGGCCGATATGATGAGTCAGGTCAGTCAGGGCCAGGCGGACCTGATCAGCGCCCTGATTCCCAGTGAAGAACGCGAAGATCAATTCAGTTTCAGTCGGCCTTACCTGGACAACTCATTCGTACTGATCACGCGCAAATGGCCTGAGAATTCGATCAATCTTGAGCAATTGAGTGGCAAGCGGGTCGCAATCACTTTGGGCAGCCCTATCCTGCCTTTCCTGCGGCGGGAGTTCCCCACGGTAGTCCCCATCGAAGTCGATAACCCCTTTCAGACTCTGGAAATGCTTGCCCAAGGCAGGGTCGAAGCGGCGATCACCTCCCTGGTGAGCGCCAACTATTTCCTGAGCTCAGGAATATTTGAAAACCGGTTACAAATAACCACGACCGTTGGCGACAAACCTGCGCTGATTGCTATGGCCACTTCCCGAAAAGCCACGGAGTTGATCAGTATTCTCGACAAGGCGCTGTCCAGCATCGCACCGCAGGAACTCGCAGCGATTAACAACCGCTGGCGCTCCTTCACTCCTTCTGGCGGCAACTGGCAGGATTACCAGCGGCAGATTTATCAGATCGTACTGGGGGCTGGCCTGCTATTACTCGGTTCGCTGGCCTGGAACGCTTACATGCGCCGCCAGATCAAACAACGCGAGCAGGCCGAGCGGGCTTTGAACGATCAGTTCGAATTCATGAGAGCACTGGTCAATGGCAGCCCGCACCCTATCTACGTGCGTGACCGTGAAGGCCTTCTGCGCATGTGCAATGACAGCTACCTGAAGGCATTTGACGCGCAACGTGAAGATGTACTCGACAAAGGGGTTACCGAGGGCGTTCTGAGTAATGTTTTCGAGGCCAGGGAATTCGCCAGCGACTATCAACTGGTCATGGCGACAAACAACCCCATGATTCTTGACCGCACGTTGCAGATCGGAGAGCGGCAACTGACGATCTATCACTGGATTTTGCCTTTTCGGGACTCGCTGGGAGAAGTAAAGGGCATTATTGGCGGCTGGATCGATATCAGTGAACGCCGACAACTGATCGAAGACCTGCGCTCGGCCAAGGATCAGGCCGATAACGCCAACCGTGCGAAAAGCACCTTCCTGGCCACCATGAGTCACGAAATACGCACGCCGATGAATGCTGTGATCGGCATGCTCGAACTGGCGCTCAAACGTGCCGATCAAGGCCACATGGACCGCCCTGCCGTTGAGGTTGCCTACAGCTCGGCCAAGGATTTGCTTGAACTGATTGGCGACATTCTCGACATCGCACGCATTGAATCCGGACGGCTGACCTTGAGCCCGGAACGCGCCAACCTGCGCCAACTGGTCGAGTCCGTTGTGCGAGTATTCGACGGACTGGCCCGGCAAAAAAGCCTCAGCCTGTTGCTCGATCTGGACAGTGGCATCAACGCCGACGTGCTGATTGATCCGTTACGCTTCAAGCAAATCCTTTCCAACCTGATCAGTAATGCAATCAAGTTCACGGAAAAGGGCCAGATCAGAATCACCTTGCAGACCGAAACCGGCACTGATCCGCGACAACTGCAACTGCACGTCAGTATTCAGGACACAGGCATAGGTATCAGCGAGAAGGATCTGCAACGCTTGTTCGAACCTTTTGCGCAGGCTGACGACAATGGTCAACAGGCGCGCACCGGAGCAGGTCTGGGGCTGGTGATATGCCGCAGCCTGTGCGAAATGATGGGCGGCACACTTGAGTTGGACAGTGAGCAGGGTAAAGGCACGCAGGTTCACATGACTTTCAACCTGACCACGCTGGAGCCTTTGGCGACGCTGAGCGAGCAACCTGATAACCCTGCCATGGCAAACGCCACGCTGAATATCCTGGTGGTGGATGATCATCCGGCCAACTCCTTGTTGCTTTGCCAGCAGCTGGAGTTTCTCGGGCATCGCTGTGCAGTGGCAGAACAGGGCGAGCAAGGGTTACAGCTTTGGCTGGAGGGTTACTTCGATGTGGTCGTGACCGACTGCAATATGCCCATCATGAATGGTTACGACCTGACACGGGCCATCCGCCTCCAGGAGCATGAAACCGGGCAACAGCGCTGTGCGATATGGGGTTTTACCGCCAATGCGCAACCGGAAGAAACACAACGCTGTCGTGAAGCGGGTATGGACGATTGTCTGTTCAAACCAATCAGCCTCACATCCCTGAGCGAACGGCTAGGCAGCGTTCATCCACGGGGAGACGCATTGACCGAGAGCGAGCAGACTCCACCCGTTAAACCGCAACCGCCATTCAACATGGCCAGTATCAGTGCCCTTACCGGTGAACGTCCGGAAATGATTCAGCGCCTGCTCAAACAACTCCTGCGCAGCACCGAGGAGGATCGGCATCAGTTGACGGCTCTGCAAGCGCCAGGAGATCAATACGAGTTGTGCCAGCTTGCCCACAGGATCAAAGGTGCGGCGCGAATCATTCGGGCAACCAGAGTGATTGAAACGTGCGATGCATTAGAGGATGCATGTCAGGAGACATCGGCAGAGGAAGAAATCAGGGATGTTCAACAAGCCATGGAGGTTGCCATGCTCGATCTGGAGCAGGCTTTGCGAGACGCTCTGAACAGAGCCGTGTGACGAGGGGGAATAAAGCGGCGGGCCTTAAGCCCGCCGCGGGAACATCAAGCTACCGAATTGATCGGTGTTTCCGGGTGCCAGGCATCCATCAACGGGCTGACTTCAACCTTGGTCAGTTCGCTGCGGCCCTTGAGCCATGCTTCAACGACTGCGCGCTGCTCTTCATTGACGGAACCACGTTTTGCCAGGCAAACCAGACCGAAGTCATCACCGCCAACGTAGTCAAGACCGTTGGCGTCCATGGCTTCAGTCAGAAAAGCGTTGAGGAATGCGTCGATCGCCTCTTCATCCAGGTCTTCCTTGAAGTCCAGGTTCAGCTCAAAACCCAACTCCTGGAATTCATCCACGCAGAGTTTTTTGCGCAGACGACGGGAACGATTAGTGGCCATTGGAACAATCCTCTTGAGTAATATCGGGGCGCACTTTATCAGTTTGGAAAGGCAAATGCCCATAAAACCGGCACAGCGCGATAATGCCTGCGACATCAATAGCGAGCTGATTATGCATTGCGATGACAAAAATACTTTATTCAGAGGCCTGGGCGGGACCCAAGTCGCCCACGATTGGGGCATAATGCCGCTCAATTCAGACGTATTACATATTGTTAGCGAAACTGTTTGAAGCCACTGGTATTCACGTCATCTTTATTTTTGTCGAGGGAATCCATCTATGCCCTCTCGTGTCCCGTCTTTGTTGTAGGGGTTACTGAATGATCAAATCATTGCGTCCACTGTTTTTTGCCACCCTTCTATTTCCACTGGCCTTGCCGGCTCACGCCGCGCCCGTCAACACTTCGCTCCCCCCCAAGGTCCAGCAAGCACTCAAAGCCAGCAAGCTGGGCAATGACGCATTGTCCCTGGTAATGCTGCCACTCAACGGTCAAGGCACTCCGACCGTATTCAATGCCGACGTCTCCGTAAACCCGGCATCGACCATGAAACTGGTCACGACGTACGCAGCGCTGGAAATACTGGGCCCAACCCACCAGTGGAAAACCGAATTCTTTACCGATGGCACGCTCAATAATGGCGTACTGCGCGGCAACCTTTACCTCAAGGGCGGCGGCGACCCCAAACTGAACATGGAGAAGCTCTGGCTGTTGATGCGTGACCTGCGGGCCAATGGCGTACAACAGGTAACCGGTGACCTGGTACTGGATCGCAGCCACTTTGTACAACCGCAATTGCCGGTGTTCGATGATGACGGCAACGACAGAAACAAGCCGTTTCTGGTCAAACCCGACTCGCTGATGGTCAACCTCAAGGCGCTACGCTTCATCACGCGTAACGACGGCGGCAAGGTCATGGTCTCGGTGGAACCGCCGATTGCGACCATTCGCGTCGATAATCAGGTCAAAGCTATCGCGTCCAAACAGTGCGGTGACGTTCGTTACAACCCGGTCACGCAGCCAGATGGCACCGTCAATGTGACCGTTACGGGCCAACTCGGTGACGGCTGCAATTCGCAGACTTACCTGTCGCTGCTCGACCATCCGACTTACGCAGCAGGCGCAGTGCGCGCTATCTGGCAGGAACTGGGCGGCACCATCCAGGGCAAAGACCGGGTAGACGTCGTACCGGGCAGCGCCAAGCTGCTGGCAAGGGCTTTTTCGCCGGATCTGGTTGAAGTCATTCGTGATATCAACAAATTCAGTAACAACACCATGGCCCAGCAGTTATTCCTGAGCCTCGGTTCAGAGTTCCGCAATGATGCAGACGGTGACGATGCCAAGGCAGCACAGCGGGTCATTCGCCAGTGGCTGGCCAAGAAAGGCATCACCGCACCGCATCTGGTGATGGAGAACGGCTCGGGGTTGTCCAGGGATGAGAGGGTCAGCGCCCGTGAAATGGCCATCCTCCTGCAGGCGGCGTGGAAAAGCCCCTACGCAGCAGAGTTCATGAGTTCGATGCCACTGGCAGGCATGGACGGCACGATGCGCAAACGCCTCAAACGCACCCCGCTACTGGGTGAAGCACATATCAAGACCGGCACCCTGAACAACGTCCGCGCCATTGCCGGCTTCAGTCGCGACAGCAACGGCAACACCTGGGCTGTGGTCGCCATCCTCAACGACCCACGCCCGTGGGGCGCGTCTTCGGTGCTCGATGAAGTACTGGTCGAGCTGTATCGCCAGCCAAAGCTGGGTGATAACACCGTGTCGATACGGCAGCAGTGAAGAATTGCAGTAAATGACTATGTAGGAGCGCACGAGCACCGCGAGGCCGAGATGGCGGTGCATCAGGCAGATCGCTATCGCTGCCTCGCGGTGCTCGCTAGCGCCTACAGGGAAATGCATTTCAGCTCAGATATCGATGTGCTGGCACCTGTAAGCCTGCTCCTGCCACTCACACACTCGCCTCCCCCTGCTTCTCACCCTCCACTCGATCCCGTCCCGCCTGTTTGGCGGCATAGACACCGGAGTCGGCACGTAGCAGCAGCGCATCGGCATCCTCACCTTCACGCCAGCTCGCCACGCCAAAACTGGCGGTGACAAGACCGACGCCATCCACCGGCTGGCTGCGCAGAACGTTCCAGAGCTGGATCGCCAGTTCATGCGCCGCAAATGCAGTGCTCCCCGGGCAAAGCACCATAAACTCTTCACCACCCAGACGGCAGAACACGTCACTACGGCGCAAGCGAGTGGTGATTCGTTGGCAAATGACCTGCAGCACCTTATCGCCCACCGCATGACCATGCTGATCATTGACGCGCTTGAAGTGATCAATGTCCAGCATGATCAATGACAAGGCTCCGCCATGACGGTTGACCCTCGCCAGCTCAGCACTCAGGCGTTCCTGGAAATAACGCCGGTTGTAGGCGCCGGTCAGCACGTCGGTGACTGACATCGCGCGCAACTCTTCCTCCACGCGTTTCATGTCAGTGATCTCGGAAAGGAATCCATGCCAGACCACGCCGCCGCCAGCCTGAGCTTCCGGCATGGCGTGGCTGTGTACCCAACGCAGTCCATGCCCTGGAACATTGAGTCGATACTCGTCCTGCCAAGGCGTCATGTGTTGCGCCGAAGCGCGCATGGAGTCTTTCACACGTCTTACATCCAGCGGATCAACACGGGCAAACACCGACTTGAAATCAAGCAGCATTTGCTCACGGGTCATACCATGCAGTTCGCACATGCCATCGTTGATGTAATTGAATCGCGACTCACCGCTGGCATCGATCTGAAACTGGAAAATCCCCCCGGGCACGTGTGCGCTGATTTTCTTCAGTAACATGTCACGTGCGGCCAGAGCTTCGTAAACCAGTTTGCGCTCAGTGACATCGATACAAACAGCCAGATACCCCACCCACTGCTCATGCTCGTTGCGCACCGCGGTCAAAAGCATATTGACCACGAGCGAACTTCCGTCATGCCGGATAAACGTCCACTCGTGAGACTTGTGAGGGGCGTCATCGTCGGCCTCAACGAAAATCGCCTGACTGGCCGTCACCCGATAGCCATAAGCCTGACTCAGATGTTGAGCATGCGCTTCCAGCTCGGCCGGCATCTGCAGGTCCTTGAGCTGAAGCTGACCCAGCACCTCTTCCTCTTGATAACCCAACATCTTCTGGGCACCGACATTGAAGGTGCTGATAACGCCGTTAAGATCCGTTGCAATAATCGCAACGTCGGTAGCGGCGTTCAGCACGCTACTGAGTTGTCCGTGAGCACCGCGCAATTGCCGCTCGCGCAGCCGAAGTTCAGAAGTGCGCTCGTCCACCAGACGCAAGGCACGCTGGCGCTGACTGATCAGGTTGTACAGCAACGCACTCAACAGCAGGCTCAGCAGCCCGCCCATGAGAATCACACTTCCCACCAGCGACTGGTTGCTTGTCATGAACGCCGCGGTCGGCCGAATTTCCAGCAGGTAGTCACGGTTGGCCAGCCCCAGCAAGGTACTGACGCGTATCTCGCCGGTTACTGCGGGGATGGGCGACTGATAAAGCAGTTGTTGTTCGACTGGCGAGGCGAGATCGCTCATGGTCAAGGTCAGGTTGTCCTGAGACGGCAACCCCTCAGTCATCAGCTTGCTGAGGCTGATGACCGCCATGACATAACCGCTGACATCTGCAGCCTCGCCCACCGGATTGGTGCTGGAAGACATCACCGGCGCCAGCAGCAATACCCCACTGGAGTTGCCCGGCTCCAGCGCCACTAGACTCATGCGCGGTGTCGCGACCATAGCACCCAACTTGCCCGCCAGATCAACAGCGCTACGGCGAACGCTCTCGGAGCCGATATCAAACCCCAGTGGCAAAGGCTCGGTGCTGCGCGAACGCGTAAACAGAACCGGAAAGTAATCAGAGCGTACGTCCGCAGGTGCAAGCACGCCTTCTTGAGTCACTTCACGTATCGAAAAGCCTGTCAGCCCTTCTGTAACGGTCTGCCGTTCAAACTGGTGACGCTGGGCATTCGTCACTTTTGGCGCCCATGAGTAAGCCTCGGTGCCGATCAGCAACGGATCAGCGAAGCCGTTGAATTCAGCTCGGGTGACGACAGTGGAGAACATGAAGAAACGACGCAGGCTGTCCAGGCGGTAAACCTGGCCGTCGAGCCGCTCCTGAATGCGACTGAAGCGCTCATTGGCCAACAGATCAAAACGCTGACGCAGTTGACGTTCATAAAGCTCGGAGTTGGCGAACGCCAACAATACAGTCAGAGCAGCACCTACCAGAAAGGCGAATGCGGCAACGACCCACGCGGAGGCCTGCTCATTGATAAAGCCGAGAATCCTGGGACGAATCTGACTCGTGGGCATCATTCGACACTCGCAACGCCACAGCATAGCGAAGCGTCACGCTGGCTGTAGCTCACTTATAGCTATTAGCCAGTATTTTGCCTAGCCTGACTCGGTACCGATTGCACATCGATCCATCACAAATGCGAACGGATCGATGTGCGGATCGATTATCTGGCTGTGATTTTCCACGCCTTATGGATTTTGCTGTTGCGGGCGAAGTCAGGGTCAATGGTCTGGGCGGTGATGTCTTCCACGGCATAACGCTGTGCAAGATTTTCATCGAGAACAAACTTGCGGAAGTTATTCGAGAAATACAGCACGCCACCGGGCGCAAGACGGGCCATGGCCAGATCCAGCAATTGCACCTGATCGCGTTGCACGTCGAAAATCCCTTCCATGCGCTTGGAGTTGGAGAAGGTCGGCGGATCGATGAAGATCAGGTCGTACTCTTCACGACAGGCGTCCAGCCAAGCCATCACGTCACCCTGCTCAAGACGGTTCTTGTCGGAGAAACCGTTCAGCGACAGGTTGCGCCGCGCCCAGTCAAGATACGTCCGGGACAAGTCGACACTGGTGGTACTGCGCGCGCCGCCTTTGGCGGCATGTACGCTGGCCGTCGCCGTGTACGAGAACAGGTTGAGGAAACGTTTGCCCTGAGCCTCGCGCTGAATACGCATGCGCATGGCGCGGTGATCCAGGAACAGCCCCGTGTCCAGATAGTCCGTCAGGTTGACCAGCAGCTTGACGCCGCCTTCGTTGACCTCGACAAACTGCCCTTGAGCACTTTGACGCTCGTATTGTTTGGTGCCGCTCTGGCGCTCGCGACGCTTGATGACCACGCGGCTCTTGTCGACATTCAGCGCCTGAGGGATAGCCGCCAATGCATCGAACAGGCGAGCCGAGGCCTTTTCCGGATCGATGGACTTGGGCGCAGCATATTCCTGAACGTGTACCCAATCCTGATACAGATCGATGGCCAGCGAGTATTCAGGCATGTCGGCGTCATACACGCGATAGCAATCAATGCCCTCGCGACGTACCCACTTGCCCAGCAACTTGAGATTCTTCTGCAGGCGGTTGGCAAACATCTGCCCGCCTTCGCTCAAGCGCGGCTGCTCGACCACCACAGGAGCCGGTTTGATCGGGTTACCGTTCTTGTTGTACTTCTCGTATTTACCTGGGGTCACCAGCGGGCTGGTGTCTTCCGGCTCGACGTGTTCACGTTCAACCTGACGCTGTTCGGCAGTCCGGCGTTCGCCGGTCACGAACTGGTCAGGCAACACCTTGATCAGCAGCAGCTTGCACGGCAAGGCGCCGTTCCAGAAAGCGTATTGCTTGTGGCTGCGAATACCCATGCGTTTGCCCAGATCCGGAGCGCCGGTAAATACCGCGGCTTCCCAGTTCAGACAGGCCTGACGCAGACGCTCACCAAGGTTCTGGTAGAGATAGAGCAGACTGGCTTCGTCGCCCAGTCGCTCGCCGTATGGGGGGTTACAGATCACCAGACCCTTCTGATTCTGGTCAGGGCGCGGCTCGAATGTCGCCACTTCGCCCTGGTAAATCTTGATCCATTCGCTGAGACCGGCACGCTCGACGTTATTGCGGCCCGGTTGAATCAGACGAGGGTCCGCTTCATAGCCACGAATCCACAGCGGCGGCTTGGCGAGACCGGCTTCGGCACGTTCCTGCGCCTCGTCGTGCAGCTTGCGCCACAGGGCGGGCACGTGGCCGAGCCATGCCGAGAACCCCCAACGCTCACGCTTGAGGTTTGGTGCAATGTCGGCAGCAATCATCGCCGCTTCAACCAGGAATGTGCCCACGCCGCACATCGGGTCAGCCAGCGCGCCGCCTTCAGCAGCAATGCGCGGCCAGCCTGCACGAATCAGAATTGCGGCAGCCAGGTTTTCCTTCAACGGTGCAGCTCCCTGCTGCAAGCGATAACCACGCTGGTGCAGGCTGTGGCCGGACAGGTCCAGGGACAGAATTGCTTCGCCACGGTCCAGACGCAAATGCACGCGCAGATCCGGATTCAACTTGTCCACTGACGGCCGCGAACCGTCAGGCATGCGCAGTTTGTCGACAATGGCGTCCTTGACCTTCAGGGCGCCGAAATGGGTGTTGTCGATGCCTGAACCATGGCCGCTGAACTCAACTGCCAGCGAGCCATCCGGCTCAAGATGATCATGCCAGTCGACATGCAACACGCCGTTGTACAGGTCTTCGGCATCCTTCATCGGGAAACGCTTGAGGACCAGCAACACGCGGTTGGCTAAACGCGACCAGAGGCATAGCCGGTAAGCGGTCTCCATGTCGGCACTGCCGCGAATGGCTGAGGTATGTTCGCGGGTTTCCTCGAGGCCAAGCGCAGTGGCTTCCTCTGCAAGAAGCCCTTCCAGGCCTTTAGGACAGGTGAGGAAAAGTTCGTAACGGTCCGACATGAGTATTCCAGGGCTTTAGCCATAAGCGGCGGACAACGCATTGCCCGACCAGATTTAAAACAGGCGTCTTTCTTGGAGAACGCCTGCGCGGCACACAATTTGTGCCAGACCACCTCATGAGCCTATACGTCATCAAGGCAGTCATCCCTGGACCATCATGGCCAAGGGAGATTTAAAAACCACTATTCAGCACGACGACCTTCGCAATAAAAAGTCACATCGCGACCCTTCGTCGATTTAGGCCTACTTGCAACAGGCCATCATCTGCGGTTGCGAAACAGTCGCAACATTTCTTGCAAGCCTTGCCAGTTCAGGGCTGCCGAAATAATCAACTTTGAAACACAAGCTTGCTTATGTTCCAGTTATTACAAATATGACGTGCTTATGACAAAACGATCATTCACAGCACTCGATCCATTGGTTAGAAATCACCACAGGTTGTCACCGCAACGGTGAGAACACCAAAGCCCGCGACGCCGGCAGCGGGTACCAACGGCAGAAAATTTTCTGCCCGACCTCGACATGAGGTCTCAGGGACATAACAGTCAACAAACGAGGGCAACACCCTATGAGAAGACTTAAGCGTGATCCGTTGGAAAGAGCATTTTTACGCGGATATCAGTACGGCGTTCATGGTAAATCCCGTGAGCTTTGCCCTTTTACTCTACCGTCGGTACGCCAAGCCTGGATCAATGGCTGGCGAGAAGGACGTGGCGACAACTGGGACGGTATGACCGGCACTGCGGGAATCCACAGACTCAACGAACTTCACGCGGTCGGATAACCAGGTAACTTCCGATCAGTCCATCAAATCTCTGAAATCGTGTCAAAACCAGAAGCGTCCCATCCGGGCGCCGGGCGCAAGCCCAAGGGGTTCCTTGAAGGAGCCCCTTTTTTTGCCCTCAGTATTTGCGCATCGCGGCGATAGCATCCACCGACTGGCGAATCAACGCCGGGCCTTTATAGATGAAGCCGGAGTAGATCTGGACAAGGCTCGCGCCAGCAGCGATTTTCTCAGCCGCGTGTTTGCCTTCGGTGATCCCGCCTGCCGCAATGATTGGCATCCGCCCGGAAAGTTCGCCAGCCAGTACCTTCACGGTATGGGTGCTCTTCTCACGCACTGGAGCACCGGACAGACCGCCCGCCTCGTCACCATGGGGCAAGCCTTCGACGCCCACGCGGCTCAGGGTGGTGTTGGTGGCAATCACCGCATCCATTCCTGACTCGATCAACGCAGCGGCAACCAGGACGGTTTCTTCGTCGGTCATGTCCGGCGCGATCTTGATAGCCAGCGGCACACGCTTGCCATGCAATTGGGTCAGCGCGTCCTGACGAACCCGCAACGCTTCGAGCAACTGCTTGAGCGAGTCACCAAACTGAAGACTACGCAGGCCTGGGGTGTTGGGGGAACTTACGTTGACCGTTACGTAGCTGGCATGGGCGTACACCTTGTCCAGACAGATCAGGTAGTCGTCCACTGCCCGCTCGACAGGCGTGTCGAAGTTCTTGCCAATATTGATACCCAGAATGCCTTTGTAGCTGGCGGCCTGAACCCGGGCCACAAGATTATCAACGCCCAGGTTATTGAAGCCCATGCGGTTGATGATCGCTTCAGCCTGCGGCAAACGGAAAATCCGCGGCTTGGGATTACCCGGCTGAGGACGCGGCGTCACGGTACCAATTTCAACGAAGCCGAAACCCAGTTGGGCAAACCCGTCGATGGCTGCGCCATTTTTGTCCAGACCCGCGGCAAGCCCGACCGGATTGGGAAAATCCAGGCCCATGACGTTCACCGGCAGACGCGCGGGCGCCTTGCTCAACAAGCCATTGATGCCCAATCGGCCACCAGCGCCAATCAGATCAAGCGACAGGTCGTGGGAGGTTTCCGGGGAAAGTTTGAACAGTAACTGGCGGGCCAGGTTATACATGGGCGGGCGCGGCTCGTAAGAAGCTGAAT
This sequence comes from Pseudomonas quasicaspiana, assembly GCF_021147825.1. Taxonomy (NCBI): domain Bacteria; kingdom Pseudomonadati; phylum Pseudomonadota; class Gammaproteobacteria; order Pseudomonadales; family Pseudomonadaceae; genus Pseudomonas; species Pseudomonas quasicaspiana. Next base: position 262 of record NZ_JAGTPI010000085.1, on the reverse strand, counting down.
TCAGGGCGGCGATTATAGACGTCTGTGCGATTGCGTGCGAGGCATGCCTGCAGGCTTTTGCGGTATAGGTATTTAGATAACCCCTGCATTGAGCACCATCCATTGCTGCGGTAACGGCTTCTTTGGGGTTGCGCCCTTACGGCGCCTCACTTTTGAAAGGAGCCCAAAAGTAAGCAAAAGGCTCTTGCCCCACCACTGGGTGCCTCGCTGTCGCTCGGCATACCCGTAATCCGACATTGCTGCGTGGGGCCGCCGCCACCGG
>NZ_JAGTPI010000084.1:0-22335 GCF_021147825.1 Pseudomonas quasicaspiana | reverse complement strand
GCGATAAGGCTGGACGCGATCCAACGTCAACCGCGTACAGTCTTATCGCGGGCAAGCCCGGCTCCCACATAGACCGCGCTATTCCGTAGGACCGGCCGGGCGGCGTTCCGCTTTAGCCGGGAGGGCGTCGGGACATTCACTACATATTCCTCGGCAGAAACACCGCTCTCCCGGCTAAGCCGGTCCTACGGGATTGCAAGCAAACATAGAATCTCCCACAGGAGAATGCATTTCAAATCAGAATGCCGTCAGCCCGCCAACCCCACGTAAACGTTCTGCACGTCATCGTTGTTATCGATGGCAGCCAGGAAAGCTTCAACTTCAGCCATCTGCTCGTCATCAAGGCCATCAACGGTGCTTTTCGGACGGTAGCCCAACTGGGCCGACTGCACGGTAAAACCGAACTCCGGCAGTTTCTTGCATACGGCGTCCATGTCGGTTGGCTCGGTCAGGAACAGGGTTGCGCCCTCTTCGCCTGGCTCGCAATCCTGAGCCCCCGCTTCGATGGCCGCTTCGTCTGGATCGGCGTCCGGGTTGATCGGCATTGCTTCGATCATGCCCTGATAGTTGAAATCCCAGGAAACCGAGCCTGCTGCGCCCAATTGTCCTTTACGAAACAACACGCGGATTTCAGACACAGTGCGATTAATGTTGTCGGTCAGGCACTCAACGATCACCGGCACGCGATGCGGCGCAAAGCCCTCGTAGGTGAGGCGCTCAAAGGTAACGTTTTCGCCCAGCAAACCGGCACCCTTCTTGATCGCTCGCTCCAGGGTCTCCCTCGGCATCGAGGCTTTTTTCGCTTGTTCCACAACCAGCCGCAGACGCGGGTTCATGTCCGGGTCTGCGCCAGCACGCGCTGCGATCATGATTTCCTTGGACAGCTTGCCGAAGATACGTCCCTTGGCATTGGATGCTGCTTCTTTATGCTTGACCTTCCACTGTGCGCCCATGCTTGCTCTCTTGATCCGATTGCGTCCTGCCCGATGCGCCAGTCCCTGCGAAAGGGCCGACTGCAAAACCGGCAAAACGTTAAAAAATGAGGTGCGTCGCTATCAACAGGCGACGCCGCGCATTTTATACCCGATAACGTCAGATGAAACCCCTGCCGTCGCTCGATTTCAGGTCGAAGGCCGATTGCATCAGGGTTAATGCACTGCATGGCAACTAGCGACATTCCTCTTTAACTTGTAGTCCCTTTCCGAAAAATGCTGAAGCGATGCCCATGGACCGTGGCATTTCGTACCCTCTGCCCCCTTAAATTCAAGGTGGGAGCGATGTGGATGTCCGAAGGCAAACGAATGCCGATCACTCTGGCGATTGTCGATCACAAGATGAATCTGCCCGTCATCAGCATCAGCGGGCGGGAAGCCCTGAACGCACCCTATCGTTTCATCATTGACGTTGTCAGCAGTGATCCACACCTGAAATTCGAGGTATTCGAGCAAAAAGCGGCCTGGCTTGCGTTAGGCCCCGATCAAGGTGTTCATGGCAAGATCAGTAGCGCCACACTACTGCACGCAGGGACCGGATTGAGCCTCTATCGCATCACTTTGGGCCCGACGCTGCTCGATATGGAGCAGCGTCGTCAGCGTCGGGTATTCCAGGACCTTAGCGTGCCGCAGATAATCGCACGACTGCTCGAAGAGCACAGCATTGCTCCTGCCACCTATCGTTTCGAGAAGCTGGTGGGGATCTATCCTTCGCGAGAACAGTGCGTACAGCAAGACGAAACCGATCTGCATCTGCTGCTGCGATTATGTGAAGAAGAAGGTATCTCCATGCGCTTCGAACATCAGCGAACCCGACACTTGCTGGTCTTCGCTGACGATCCTGCCCGCTTCCCCCATCGGTCAAAACCTGCTCAATTTCAGCCACCAGCCCTGCGAACAAGGCACGCACCGGCCATTTCGTACCTGGCTGAACAATGGGCGTTACAGCTGGCGGCGACAGACCACGAAACGCACCTCCATGATCCGCAGTTGAAGCCATCGAAAAACGCGTCTGACAAGGAGGCTCATGCCGACAAAAAAAACGCCAGTAACCAGCGTTTCGAAGCAAGCCTGCTGTCGCGCCTGCCCACCGAACGCCAGGCGCATGAGCGACAGGCCGGCGCCCGGGCCCTGGAGCGCCAACGTTGCGAGCGACGCGTGATCCGTGGGCTCGGCACTGACCTGCCAATGACACCGGGCCAGATCGTGCAAGTACTGGGGCATCCCGAGGCCCGGTTCAACGATCAGTGGCTGGTGGTAGAAATCAATCACACAGGCCAACAGCCGGAGGTGCTGAAAGGCCATCCGCCAGAGGATGTGGCCCGGATTCTCGATGCCGCAAGGTCAGTTGCTGCGCAATCCGGGGCCAGCAATGGTCAAGCGACCGGGCATGACGAAATCGACAGTCTCAGCCAGGGCTATCACAGCAGCTTCCGCTTACTGCCGTGGGAAATGCCGTTTCGGCCCGGGTTGAAGCACCAAAAACCTGTCATGTCGGGATTTCAGCCCGCGACCTTGCTGAGTCGCTGCAACCAGACGAAAGAACAGTTGATGAACGGACGACTGCCTATTGGCTTCACCCCAACCCCGGCGGGCTGCGAGCCTGCCGAGTTGTGCGCGCGCATCGGTATTTCGCTGGCGCAATTGAAGGCCCTGCGTATCGGTGCAGCATTGATTGTCGGCCACTTTGACGGCGACCCTGAGCGGCCGATTATCTATGGCGTCCCGGACGAACATCGCGTGCCGCTCAATGATTACCCTGCACAGGGTCTGCCCACCGCTGATGCAGTACACCTGAACCTGCCACAAACCCTGCATCTCACGACTGATGGGGTTTTGCAGCTCAGCACTGCAGACAGCAGATTCGACCTCACAGCCAGTTGCATTGAGATGACCGGTACGCCGCCAACGCTCACAGCCCAGGACCGCTCCTGCGGGCGGGATCAACCTGCACAGCATCCGGCTCTGTCTCTCTTCGACGCCGACCTGCGCCTGACCGAGCACCCCGGCCTCAAAGGCGCACCGCTGGTAGATCGCCTATGGTACATAGTGCGAATGCGTGAGCCCGGACTGCAGTTTCTTGCACGCCTGCAACCGGAGCATTTTCTGTTCGAGGGCAAAACCGACCGACACGGTTATTGCGGGCTCAGTTCTGAAGAGCTGCGCGAGCTTGCTGCAGCGTATCGCAAGACCCCGAACGAGCTCTGCCTGGTTCATCCGGGACACTGCATCATGCTACAGACGTGGTTCGAGCAAAACTGGCCGCGGAGATTGCATCAGGCTTTCATCCAGCATGGCTGAGCAGTCAGCAAAGACTACTCAACGCCCCTTGAAACGGGGCTCTCGCTTTTCGATGAACGCAGCCATGCCTTCTTTCTGATCCTCAGTGGCAAAAGCAGCATGAAAAACCCGGCGTTCGAAGCGAATACCTTCGGCAAGACTGACTTCCAGGGCACGGTTAACGCTTTCCTTGACCATCATCGCAACAGGTAGCGACTTTGCCGCAATGGATGCAGCGACCTTCAGTGCTTCATCCAGCAGTTCGCTCAACGGCACTACTCGTGCGACCAACCCCGCGCGCTCTGCTTCCTGGGCGTCGATCAAACGTCCGGTCAGGCACATTTCCATCGCTTTGGCCTTGCCGACGGCGTGGGTCAAGCGCTGGGTGCCGCCCATGCCGGGCAAGACGCCGAGTTTGATTTCCGGCTGACCGAAGCGCGCATTATCCGCAGCGAGGATGAAGTCGCACATCAATGCCAGTTCGCAGCCGCCGCCCAAAGCAAAACCTGCCACGGCGGCGATGAGCGGGGTTCGCCGGGCGGCTACGCGATCACTGTCGCTGAACAGGTCGTCCAGATAGACCTGCGGATACTTCAGCTCAGCCATTTCCTTGATATCCGCCCCCGCCGCAAACGCTTTGCTGGAGCCGGTCAGCACAATGCAGCCAATGTCACGGTTGGCGTCAAGATCATCCAGCGCATTGTTCAATTCGCTGATCAATTGCGCGTTCAAGGCATTCAAAGCCTCCGGACGGTTGAGCGTTATCAGCGCCACCCTTCCTCGAATCTCTATCAAGATAGATTCATAACTCATTGATAATATTCCATTTTCTAATAGCCATTATTATAGAATCAACTTTAACTTAAGCACTTATCTCATTGGACTATTGAATGATTTCTACGGCTATAGCGGTTGCTTCACCGCCACCAATGCAAATGGCTGCAACCCCGCGCCGCAGCCCCTTACGTCGTAAAGCCCCCAGCAGGGTCACGAGAATACGTGCGCCCGACGCACCAATAGGATGGCCGAGCGCGCAGGCTCCACCGTGAACATTGACCTTGTCATGGGGTAAGTTCAGCTGACTCATAGCTGCCAGCGTGACAACAGCAAACGCTTCGTTGATCTCGAACAGGTCGACCTGATCCAGGGCCCATCCGGTGCGCGTCATCAGATTGTGAATTGCCCCGATGGGCGCAACCGGGAATAGCCCCGGCTCGTCCGCAAACGCCGCATGCCCATGGATCACCGCCAACGGTTTCAGGCCTCGCTGTGTCGCTTCTGAGCGCCGCATCAACAGCAGCGCTGCGGCACCGTCGGAGATGGAGCTGGAATTGGCCGCGGTCACACTGCCGCCTTGACGGAAAGCGGGCTTGAGCGTCGGTATCTTGTCCAGCCGGGCCTTGGGGGGGTGCTCATCATGAGTCACCAGCCGCTGCTCTTTGCCCACAGTGACTTCTAGCGGGACGATTTCGCCGTTGAACCAGCCTTTGCTGATCGCCTCTTGTGCGCGGCTCAAGGACTCCACTGCAAACGCATCCTGCACTTCACGGGTAAAACCGTGGCTCTCCGCGCACTGTTCGGCATAAGTGCCCATCAGCCGGCCTGGTTCATAGGCGTCCTCCAGACCATCCAGGAACATGTGATCAAGCGCCCGCCCGTGCCCCATGCGGTAACCGCTGCGCGCCCTGTCCAACAGATAAGGTGCGTTGGACATGCTTTCCATGCCGCCCGCCACTACCACTTTTGCACTGCCCGCCAGCAACACGTCATGGCCCAGCATCGCCGCCTGCATGCCTGAGCCGCACATTTTGTTCAGCGTGGTGCACAACGTTGACCTGGCCAGCCCAGCGCCCAACGCGGCTTGCCGCGCAGGTGCCTGCCCAAGCCCCGCAGACAACACGCAGCCAAATAACACCTGCTCAACTTCTTCAGCCGCGATACCCGCCCGCTCTACCGCTGCGCGAATAACCGCCGCCCCCAGTTGCGGCGCGGTCAGACTTTGCAGATCGCCCTGAAAACCACCCATGGGCGTGCGCACAGCGCTGACGATCACCACGGGGTCATCATTTATGGATGAATGCTCTGAAGTCATGATTAATTCCTTAGCAAAATCACATAACCATTTGAATTAACACCGTATCCGTATGCGTAGGCGTTGCCGCGTGTTCACTCATTGATTACCGCGCAGCCATGCGCAAGGCGCCGTCGAGGCGGATGACTTCGCCATTAAGCATCGGGTTTTCGATGATGTGCCGGACCAGCGCGGCGTACTCATCCGGCTTGCCCAGACGCGGCGGAAATGGAACCCCTGCCGAAAGGGATTCACGCACCTGCGGCGTCATGCCCGCCATCATTGGCGTCTCGAAAATACCGGGGGCGATGGTCATGACCCGGATACCGAAACGTGCCAGCTCTCTCGCCGCAGGCAGAGTCATGCTGACAATGGCTCCCTTGGAGGCGGCATAAGCAGCCTGGCCGATCTGACCATCGTAAGCCGCGACGGAGGCGGTATTGATGATGATGCCCCGCTCACCGCCCTCATCCGCCGCGCCGACAGACATGGCCGCGCTGGCAAGCCGCAACAGGTTGAAACTGCCGATAAGATTGACGTCGATCACCTGGCGAAAGTCAGGCAGATTGTGAGGACCTTCCTTACCGAGGATCTTTTGCGCGCCAACGATACCGGCGCAATTGATCAGCCCGTGGAGCGCGCCAAATGCGTCGACACTGGCGTCCACGGCGGCCTGTGCAGACGCTTCCTGACTGACATCGGTGACGATTGCGCGAGCATTTTCGCCCAGCTTGTCCAGCTGTATCGACAATGCCTTGGCATTCAGATCGGCGAGTACCACTCTGGCCCCGGCGTTGACCAGCATGTGCGCTGTCGCAGCGCCCAGACCTGAGGCGCCACCACTGACCAGGAAAACCTTGTCGCGAATATCCATGCGTAACCTCTATTCGGTTCTTTATTGTTGTTAACCGAAATAGTCGCCCTGCGTGTCGGTTCGGGCAATGGTCAAAACGCTCAGCGTCAATGACCGGTTTGACCAACGCCGCTCTGCACCACATCTCGATAGTGACCGGGGTTGATCCCCGACCATTTACGGAAAGCTTTGTAGAACGAGCTGGTGTCGGCAAAGCCAAGACGACTGGCGATGGTCGCCATGTCCAGATGCTCGTCCGCCAGCCAACCAATGGCCAGATCCTTGCGTACGGAATTCTTGAGGGCCTGGTAGCTTTGAGCCTCTTCGGCAAGATGGCGGCGTAAGGTCGAGCCGGAAACGCACAGACTCCTCGCCAGGTCAGCACTGTGTGGCCATTGTTCGGCAGGCAGGCTGCGCAGATGCTGGCGGATGCGGCTGGCCAGGCTTTGCGGGTCCCGATACTTGACCAGCAGATTACCCGGCAAAGCTTTGAGGAAGGCGTCAAGTTCGGCAGCGCTACGCCGAATGGGCAGGTCCAGGCAATCAGCAGCAAAAATCATTCTTGAGCGCGGCCGCTGGAAACGCAGATTCTCCGAAAACATGACCTTGTAGTCATCGATGTAATCCGGCTGCGCGCAACGCAATTCAATGCCCATAATGGGCACGCGCCGCCCGCAAAGCCAGCAGGCCACACCGTGCACAATCATCCAGAAGGTGAAATCCGCAAATGCCCGGGACACCGGGTCCTGCTCATCACCAATGACCACCTCCACCACACTCTGCTGACGGATCAACCGGGCACCGAAGCGCTCAAGCATCAGCCCGAGAAAGTCGAGTCCTGACTCAAGTCCTGCCACCAGCGTGGGCTGAGCCATGGACGAGCGGCATAGAAACTCAAGACTGCCTTGGCGCAGAGGACGCGGGTCCATACCGAAAAACAGGTCGTCAGTGCGCTGTTCAATACTCCGCCACAAATCCGCATATGCGTTGACCGACACCCGGGCCTCCCGATCTTCAAGCACATCAACGGCAATGCCTGCCTCTGCCAGCAGCGCTTGCTGGATCTGCCCGGAAAGACCGCTTTGCAGGAATGCCTCGCGCACCATTTCAACGGAAATGGTGTGTTTTGCCGTCAACATCGCAATCGGTGACGTGGTTTTCTGATGTCTGGGCATCCGTGACTCATCAGCATGCGGGTCCTGCAGCATAAGCCAGCGCCGGATGAAAACGAATCTCTGCGCGCACATGGGGTCTGAGCGGATAGCAGCGCCCTGTCACATGCCCAAAGGAACATACCGAATGCCCTCACGCCTGATTCGTACGCTGCTGGTCAGCTTTCTGCTTTTAACCCTTGGTGCTTGCGCCCTGTTGCCCAATCGCGATCCACTGAACATCAACGTAGTGGGTATTGAGTCATTGCCCGGACAAGGCCTGGAAGTGCGGCTGGCAGTCAAGTTGCGATTGCAGAATCCGAATGAGACCGCCGTCGAATACAACGGCGTTGCGCTGGACCTGGATGTAAATGGCAGACTGCTGGCGTCCGGCGTCAGTGATCAGCAAGGCTCCATCGGGCGCTTTTCCGAAACAGTGCTGGTGGTGCCGGTCAGCGTTTCCGCGTTCGCGGCCCTGCGCCAGGCGGTGGGCCTGACGCAAACCCAAAGCCTCGACAACCTGCCTTACACCTTGCGCGGCAAGCTTGCGGGCGGACTGTTTGGCACCATGCGTTTCAAGGACAGTGGCGTCCTCAGCCTGCCGCAATCTGTTGACGGGAGCTGGTAAGGCTCTGCCTCAAGCGAGGCGTCTGGCGAGGCGTTGCTTACTTGCTGGCGGCCATGAGCCGGTTGACTTCACTGCGGACCATGTTCGCGTACTCGGGCGGGCTCATGGTGTCGAGTTCGGAACGAACCCATTCGGACCATTTGCCTTTGCGCTTGGAGCGCTCGCCGAACAATCGCGCGGCGTCACCCTTGGCTTTACCCAGGTTGCTCTGCCATAGGTCAAAGAGGCGGGATTTCTCGTCTTCGAGCGCAGCACGCTCAGGAAGCGGCCGATTGGCCAGATTGAAACTCATAACTGTCACCTGTGACTAAAAACCGGAAGTATCTTACACCCGTAGGGGCACCTTTAAGAGACTGTTTCCGGCAAATCCCACAAGCAAAATGAGTGGTGACGCGCAGACTTCTGCAACTTTTCGCCAACCGCAAGACTCCATTGCTTACTGCCATCATCAACGTAAGGAAAACATCATGGCTCGTAAAACTGCCGCTCAAACTACCGCAGAACAGATCAAGGACCAGGCTTTCAGCGAACTGCAGGCCCTGATCGAAGAGTCCGACAAGCTGCTCAAAGACAGCGCTGCTCTGGTCGGTGAAGACGCAGAAACCCTGCGCGCGCAGCTCGGCCTGAAGCTCAAGCAGGCATCTGAGTCTGTTGCCAGTGTGCGTGAGCGCACCAAGCCGGTGGTTGAAGCGACCGAAACCTATATCGGTGGCCATCCATGGCAGACCGTTGCCATTTCCGCGGGCTTTGGTCTGGTAGTAGGTTTGTTGCTGGGTCGTCGCGACTAACCCTGTACATTTATTGATCTACCGTGGATTGGGTATGTATGCAGCTTTTTGTGTACATATCCATTGTTGCGTTTGGGCTTGGATTGGTTGCGCCCTTACGGCGCCTCACTTTTGAAAGGAGCCCAAAAGTAAGCAAAAGGCTCTTGCCCCATCACTTGGCACCTCGCTGTCGCTCGGTGTACCCGCCCACAGATCCTGAACCGTGGGCCGCCGCAACGGGCCATCCATGGCCCAATGCGGCTAACCCGGCGTCCTGCCCCTCTTCAACTCAAGAGCACCCCACGCTTCAGAATCTGCGTTCGGCCAGCGTGATTTAACGGGGCGCCTAAGATCAAAATCAAAAGCGCGGCGGCCTGACAGCCGACCTGATTGTGTGGGTTCTCCGGGCATCTGTAGGAGCTGCCGAAGGCTGCGAGGCGGTGTGTCAGACGACGCCTGTGTTCGCTATGCTGGCGTCTCGCGAACAAGTTCGCTCCTACCGGCACACGGTGATCCGCCCCGGTCCGAGGTATCCCCGCTGCTTTTGATCTGCTTTTGATTTTGATCTTAAGCGCCCCGTTAAGCCACGCCGGCCGGAATTCGATATTGCTGCGCGGGGCAAACCGGCAGGGATGCCGGTTTAGCCGCCTCAGGCCATGGATGGCCGGTGGCGGCGGCCCCACGCAGCAATGTCGGATTACGGGTATGCCGAGCGACAGCGAGGCACCCAGTGGTGGGGCAAGAGCCTTTTGCTTACTTTTGGCTGGGCCGGCTTCCGGCTCCTTTCAAAAGTGAGGCGCTGTAAAAGCGCAACCAATATCAGCCGTTACCTGACAACGGATATGTACGCAAAACAACCACATAAAAGAAGCATCACTGCAACGGAACCGAATCCTGAACACTAGCAGCCACCGCAGCACCCGGCACCGCGATTTCGACCGGCATACCATCCTCAGCCGCAACCACATCACGAACCAGATCCCAATTCATGCGCAGGTTATTAGCCAGGTCTTCGCGCTTTAGCAACGCATTGATCACCGCCGTGTGCTTATCGACCACTGAAGGATTGCCGTTGTCATCCACCGGCGTATGCGCCTCCAGATAAACCTTGCCACCGCTCAAACCAAACTTGTACGGCTCGGCAATGATACGTACCGTAGTACCCACCGGAGCCATATCGGCCAACTCCAGCACGTTGTTGTTATACATACGGAAGCAACCGTGACTGGTGCGCATACCAATACCGAACTTCTTGTTCGAACCGTGAATCAGGTAACCGGACATCCCGAGACCAAACTTGAACGGACCAAGAGGATTATCCGGACCAGCAGGCACCACGCTTGGCAGTGGATCACCATCAGCAGCATGCTCGGCACGGATCGACGCAGGTGGAGTCCAGGTCGGATTTGGCGTCTTGGCGATCACCTTGGTGACACCAATTGGCGAGCCCCACCCTTCCCGGCCGATACCCAGCGGGTAGGTGTGAACCACATTCTGCCCTTTCGGGTAGTAATACATCCGGTACTCGGAAAGGTTGATCACGATACCTTCGCGTGGACCGGCTGGCAGTATGAAACGGGTCGGCAAGACGATCTGAGTACCAGCGCCCGGCAACCAAGGGTCAACACCCGGGTTGGCGGCGATCATTTCCAGATAACCCAGATCGTACTTCGTGCCCAGGTCGGCAAAGGTATCTTCGTAGCGGGCCGTAACGGTCTGCACCTGGCCAACGATATCTTCACCCGGCGGCGGCAGAGGGAATTCCAAAGCGGAAACAGAGCCCGCCGCACACAGTGCAGCAAGCGACAGGCAGCGGGTAACGGCTGGAATGCGCGACAACATCCGGGGAATCCTTGGGCAATACGGCGGGTGGTAAGTGGCGAATTGTACACCCAGACCTCACGGACCGGGAGTCAACCGGCAATTTACTCCATGAAGCGTAACTCAGGCCAGATCGGCCGGTTGCCGCTCTTCTGTGCTTCGACGATAGCGCGGCACAGCGAGCACAACCGCTCGTCACGAAAAACCTCTCTCGCCACCACTGACCAACGCGGTTGTGCGGGCAACAAAGTGCCACACAGGGTTCGGTCGACAGTGCCGCCAAGCTCCAGCTGACGGGCCACCAGATGCACTTTGACTTCCTGACACGCGAACAGATCGAGCTGCTCATCAGGCTCGATCATTTGATAGGCATACAGGGACCAGGCGGGACGTGGCATGGAGGGCTCCAGATTGGGGGCGCCACCTTAGCCGAAAGCCCCCGGCTAGAAAAGCCTCAAAGCAGCGGTTTTAGCGTAGGCCAGACATTTTCCAGCAACTTTTGCTGAGCATTGGCCGCCGGATGCAAGCCATCCGCCTGCATCAGTTCGGGAACACCGCCCACGCCCTCAAGAAAGAATGGCACCAACGGCACTTTTTTCTCTGCGGCCAGATTGGTGTAGACCTCTTTGAACGCGTTGGTATAGCGCGGCCCGTAGTTCGGCGGGATCTGCATGCCCAGCAAAAGCACCTTGGCGCCAGCGTCCCGCGAGCTATCAATCATCGATGCAAGGTTTTGTTGCAATTGAGTTGGCTGCTGACCCCGCAAGCCGTCATTACCCCCCAGCTCGAGGATCACCAGTTCCGGCTTATGCTCTGCAAGCAGCGCAGGCAGCCGCGCTCGACCTCCGGCACTGGTATCGCCGCTGATAGAGGCGTTGATCACTTTATCGGTGAAACCCTCCTGCTTCATGCGCTGCTCAAGCAAGGCAACCCAGCCAATGCGGGTATCCAGGCCGAAAGCCGCGCTGATACTATCTCCAACGATCAATACTGTGCCCGCCGCTGCGGCTTGTGACAGCAACAGCAAAACCAGGCCAGCACTTAAAAACCACGCACGCATCGGATTCTCCATGAGTGAAAGTATTCTCAGTGCTCTGAGCCTCAACAAAGTGGTCCCCAGCACCGAAGGTGACCTGACCATCCTGCACGAACTCTCTCTGGAACTAAACAAGGGCGACAGTCTGGCCATCGTTGGCGCGTCAGGTTCTGGTAAATCGACGCTGCTCGGCCTGCTGGCCGGTCTCGATTTGCCTAGCTCGGGTGCAGTGATCCTCGCAGGCCGCAACTTGAGTGAGCTGGACGAAGACCAGCGCGCCAGGGTCAGAGCCGAACACGTGGGTTTTGTATTCCAGTCATTCCAGTTGCTCGACAGCCTCAATGCACTGGAAAACGTCATGCTGCCCATGGAGCTGGAAGGTCGCAAAGATGCGCGCGAGCAGGCCAGAGTTCTGCTTGAGCGCGTCGGGCTGGGCAAACGCCTGACCCACACGCCACGCCAACTGTCGGGAGGTGAGCAACAACGGGTTGCCATTGCCCGCGCATTCGCGGCAGATCCGTCCGTGCTGTTTGCCGACGAACCCACAGGCAACCTGGACAGCCAGACTGGTGAGCGTATCAGCGACCTGCTGTTCGATTTGAACAAGGAACGCGGTACCACGCTGGTACTGGTCACACACGATGAACGTCTGGCCCATCGTTGCCGACGCTTGATCCGTCTTGAAGGTGGCCGTCTGGTCGCCCCGTTGGAGCCTTGATGGTACGCCTGCCGTTTTCGCGCCTGCTCACCCTCGCCACTCGCCAACTGCTGCGCGACGCCCGCGCCGGTGAACTGCGAGTCCTGTTCTTTGCCTTGCTGGTCGCCGTAGCTGCCAGCACCGCCATCGGTTATTTCGGTGCCCGCCTCAACGGCGCGATGCTGTTGCGCGCCACCGAGTTTCTCGGTGCCGATCTGGTCGTAGAAGGTTCAAGCCCGGCCAGGCCTGAGCAAATTCAGGCGGGCGAAGCACTCCAGCTCAAGCATGCACAAATCGTCGTGTTTTCCACGGTGATCGCCACCGATGCCGGGATTCAGCTTTCGAGCATTAAAGCCGTCGACGGCGTCTACCCGCTACGCGGTGAACTGAAAAGCGCTGCCGACCTTTATCAGCCTGAAGAAGTCAGCCGCGGCCCGAGACCCGGTGAAGCCTGGGCTGAGTCGCGATTGCTCCCGGCTGTGGATCTGAAAGTTGGCGACGATATTGATGTGGGTTCCAAAACGCTCAAGCTGACCCGGGTTCTGACGTATGAGCCTGATCGCGCCGGTAACTTTTACAGTCTGACGCCTCGCGTCATGATCAACATGGCCGATCTGCAAGCCACCGGCGTGGTCCAGCCGGGTAGCCGCGTCAGCTATCGGGACATGTGGACCGGCCCGCCTGAAGCGTTGGCCGCCTATCGCAAGGCCATCGAGCCGGGAATGGAGCCGCATCAGGAAATCAAGGACGCCCGCGACGGTAGTCAACAGATCGGTGGCGCGCTGGGCAAGGCCGAACGATATCTGAATATGGCCAGTCTGGTTGCGGTGCTGCTTGCCGGTGTAGCCGTTGCATTATCCGCTGCACGCTTTGCCGTGCGCCGATTCGACGCCAGCGCACTGATGCGCTGCCTTGGCCTCTCCCGAAATGAAGCGCTTGTGCTGTTCAGCTTGCAACTGGCCATGCTTGGCCTGCTTGCCGCATTGAGCGGCGCATTGCTCGGCTGGCTGGCCCAACTGGCACTGTTCGCTCTGCTGCATAATCTTCTGCCCGCCACCGTACCTCCCGGTGGCGTGATGCCTGCTCTGGCGGGTATCGGCACCGGGCTGGTTGCTCTGGCCGGGTTTGCCCTGCCACCGCTTGCAGCCTTGGGGCGAGTACCACCGCTTCGTGTACTGCGCCGTGACATGCTACCGATCCCGGCCAGCTCATGGCTGGTGTACGGCGCCGCCCTGCTCGCTCTGGGTTTGATCATGTGGCGGTTGAGCCTGGATCTGGTACTGACTTTTGCCTTGCTCGGCGGTGGTGTGATTGCTGCTGTGGTGCTTGGCGGCTTGCTGTTGCTGGCCCTGAAAAGCCTGCGTCGCCTGCTGGCACGCGCGTCGCTGCCGTGGCGCTTGGGCCTGGGTCAACTGCTGCGATATCCCATGGCTGCTGCCGGGCAATCGCTGGCGTTCGGCTTGATTCTGTTGTCCATGGGTTTGATCGCGCTACTGCGTGGAGAACTGCTGGACACCTGGCAAAACCAGTTGCCCAAAGACGCGCCGAACTACTTCGTGCTCAACGTGCTGCCAGATCAGAAAGACGCCTTCAGCCAGCAGATCAGCAAACTTTCACCTCACGCCGCCCCGCTCTATCCCGTGGTACCCGGTCGCCTGTTAAACATCAACGATAAGCCGGTGAGCGACTTCGTGACCAAGGACTCACGCGGGGAAAACGCTACACGCCGCGACCTGAACCTGACCTGGTCGGCAAACATGCCGGAAGGCAACACTCTGACCGCAGGCAACTGGTGGTCAGCCAACGGCGAAACCAGTGCAACTCCCGGGGTGTCGGTAGAAGCCAAGCTGGCTGACAGCCTGCAGATCAAACTGGGTGACCGTCTGAACTTCATGATCGGCGGGATGAGTCGTGATGCAGTGGTCACCAGCCTGCGGGACGTTAACTGGGACACCTTCCAGCCGAACTTCTTCATCATCTTCCAGCCCGGCACTCTGCAGGATCTGCCCACCACCTACATGACCAGCTTCTATCTGCCTGCGGGCAACGACAAGCAGATCGTCGAGCTGTCGCGCACTTTCCCGGCCATCAGCATTCTGGGCGTTGAGGCACTATTGGAGCAGGTACGCAGCATTCTGGATCAGGTGACGCTAGCCGTGCAGTTCGTGCTGCTGTTCGTTCTGGCGGCGGGTATTGCCGTGCTGTTTTCCGGCCTTCAAGCGACTCTGGATGAGCGTATTCGCCAAGGCGCACTCGTGCGGGCTTTAGGTGCGGAGCGGGCATTACTGGTCAAGGCGCGACGCATCGAGTTCGGCCTGCTGGGGGCCGTGAGCGGCCTGCTGGCTGCACTGGGTTGCGAGCTGGTGACGTTCGCCTTGTACCGCTACGCCTTCAACCTTGACTGGGCGCCTCATGCCTGGCTGCTGCTGTTGCCTGTAATCGGCGCTTTGCTGGTGGGTGGCGCAGGGGTATTCGGTACTCGTCGGGCGTTGAATGTGAGCCCGCTGACGGTGCTGCGCGATGGCTGATAGACTTCGCGCCCTTGTTCCCTATAACGACAATCCATGAGCCGCTACCGCCCTCCCCGCAACGCTGGCACCGCGCTGATCACCCCCGAGGGTGAAGCGCGGATGCGAGCCGAACTCCATGAGCTTTGGCACGTCCGCCGCCCGCAAGTGACGCAGTCGGTGAGCGAAGCAGCGGCCCAGGGGGATCGTTCAGAGAACGCCGAATACACCTACGGTAAAAAGATGCTGCGTGAAATCGACAGTCGCGTGCGCTTTCTTACCAAAAGGCTGGAAAGTCTGAAAGTCGTCGATGCACACCCCAGCGACGTCAACAAGGTCTACTTCGGCGCCTGGGTGACCATTGAGGACGAAGACGGCAAAGAGTCACGCTACCGGATCGTCGGCCCTGACGAACTGGACCTGAAGCTCAACCTGATCAGCATCGACTCGCCATTGGCCCGTGCCCTGATCGGCAAAGCACTGGATGCTGAAGTGAAAGTTCACACCCCCACCGGCGAACAGCTCTGCTATATCGTGGCGATTGATTACCTCTGATAGAGCAGGTCAGCCCTCTGGCACCGCGCCGTCGCACAGCAAACACAGCCCCTGTAGGAGTGAGCTTGCTCGCGATTCGTTTTTTTGGTCAATGAAATTTCCGCCTTAACTGCCGCTATCGCGAGCAAGCTCACTCCTACAGAACCTCATTTAGAATCATATAGTTATGTTTATTTGATAGGAGCTGCTGCCCTCAACACCGAGTAATCAAGCCCTGCCGGGCAATCCGCGTCAAATCGCGCACCACTTCCTCCACACGCTCGGCAGACGGCGCCTGAACCACTGCCAGATCGAACTGGTCATCCTTGAAGCTGGCCAGTGATTGTTGCGGATCGACAAACTGGATCAGGAATGCGTGAGGCCCGCCGTTGCGACGTGGACGACCGTCTAGAAAGCGCAGCAAGGTAGGCTGGTGTGAACCGCAGAGCAGGATTTTCGGGTTACGACGGGAAAACTGGGTGGCGATCGGGGAAATACGAACGACGGGATGGCTCATGATGTTTTGTCTCAGCCTCAAATGCTCCGCTGGGCAGCGGTGAGAGGCAACACCGAACCAACGCTTTAGCGGTATTTCGAAGCCCCTGAGGACTTCTATCGACAAGCTTCATGCTCATCTGGCGCCCCGCAAGTAGTTGTGTAAATCGGCGCATGGGCAGCATCGTAGATAAGCCACCCGCTGATTGTCAATTGTCAGTAGCGCACTTCTGATTCGCCCCCAAATAAAAAGACCCGCACGAGGCGGGTCTTTGAAGCATCACATCTATCAGTAATGTAGATCAGTTACCGATGGCGCGATCAATAGACAGCTTGCCCGCCCCTTCAATCAACACCACCACCACACCGCCCAGGAGGGCCAACGCGAACTCGTAACCGTTGTTGGCCATGAACAAGCCGTTGTGGATATGGACCGAGAAGATTGCCACCACCAGAGTCGCTGCCAGTACCAGTGCCGCAGGACGGGCCAGCAAACCCACCACCAGACCCAGACCGCCGAAGAACTCTGCGCTACCGGACAGCAGTGCCATGAGGTAACCCGGTGTCAGGCCCAGGCTCGCCATGTACTGACCGGTTCCTTCCAGACCGTATCCGCCAAAAGCACCAAACAGTTTCTGGCTACCATGGGCAACGAAAATGATACCGACCAGAATGCGCACAACAGTCAGGCCGTAGCCAGCGCGGGTGGTGAGAAGCGATTTGATCCGAGTATTCATGTGGTGCGTTCCGTGAATGAAGTTGATGGCGCCATATTAATCGGATCAGCCAATCTAACAATCGCAAAAAACTCGGCATCACTATCTACTTTTTCGATCACTTCCTTACTACGGCTTTGCCGGACGGCGATCGTTCCAGCGAATCCCGCTCACGATCAAATGCCAGGTAGTACTTGTTGACGCTGTTGACATAGCTCACCACGCCCATGCCGGCCTGATCCATTGCGACACGTTCAGTCTGGAAGAACCACTGATCAGGGTTGAGCCCTCGTCGCTTGGCCTCCTTGCGCATGCCTTGCACCCGCTCGGGGCCGAGGTTGTAGGCCGCGAGGGTGAACGCCATGCGTTCCCGCTCGTTGAATCTGGAACTGCCGAAGAACTTGCGCCGGATCAGGGCCAGGTACTTGGCCCCGGCCTGCACATTGCTG
Source organism: Pseudomonas quasicaspiana (assembly GCF_021147825.1). Taxonomy (NCBI): domain Bacteria; kingdom Pseudomonadati; phylum Pseudomonadota; class Gammaproteobacteria; order Pseudomonadales; family Pseudomonadaceae; genus Pseudomonas; species Pseudomonas quasicaspiana. The sequence continues at coordinate 5,338 of NZ_JAGTPI010000084.1, read as the reverse complement.
TCGGTAGACTGGATGTTGCCTACGCCGACCCGCTTCGCTGCGGAGGGCGTGATCTGCAACAGACCGGTAGCCCCGCCGCTGCCTTGGGCCTGTGGCTCAAGCCCTGACTCCTTGAAGGCCAGTGCAGCCAGATTCAACCAGTCCATACCCTGCGCATCTGCATGGCGTTGCAAGGTCGGACGCAGTTCCTCAAGGCGCTGGCGATCAGCCCGGGCCAACGGATTGTGGACTTTATAGAGATTTTTATAGGCCTTCTGGAACGCAATGTCCTGATTGGCTGGCGGTTTGTAGGTCTTTAGAAAGCCATCGATAGTGGTTCGCAGCATCGTCGCGTCCTGGCGGACAAACCAGTTCATGTCGCTGTTGGTGCTCAGCGTCAGCGAGCGATCCACACGCAATTTGGGCATGACTTTGGCCCATCGCTCAGCGATGGGCTGCTCGACCACGGTGAGGTGGAAGATCCCGGCCTGAACCATTTCCAGTACGTCTTCCACCGCCAGACTGGGATCGACCCACTCGATTTTCACCGGGGCCAGCTTGCGCAGGGCCAGTCGCTGATTCAGCAGATGCACGGCCTCATCGGCAGCACTGCCCGCCGACAAACTCAGGGTTCGCCCGGATAGCTGTTCGATGTGTTTGAAACTGCGCGCGCCCCTGACACCCACCAGAACCAACGGCACATGACGGATGATCGGCTCACTGGCCTGAATGCCTCTGGCTTCCCGGGTATCGAGTAGCTCGCCGGGAGCAACCAGATCACCTTCACCACGCTGCAGCGCGATGAGTAACTGGTTTTTGGCTTTGGGCATGATTTTGAAGGTGACTTGCTGACCATCACGGGAATGGCTATTGAGGTATTTTTCGAAGGCTTGCAGTCGGTGGTATTCGACGCCGATTTCCTCTCCCTTGGCATCCCCCGAGCTATTGCGGCTCTGATTGACCAGCACGCGCAATACCTTGCTGCTGCGAATCGTCGGCAGATCGCGCACAACGGTTTTGTGCTCTGCTACCTGCGGCCCGGCCTGACGGGCACTGACCGAAAATGGCAACAGCAGCGACACAGAAACCATCAGGTAAAGGGAAGCTCGGATCATTAACTCTCCAGGGAAATGCCGTTCGCAAAACATGAAAAAAGAAGTGGGTAAAGCTTGTGCGATGACACGAGGATCATCTGAGTATTGCGAAAGACAATCAGAAGTCTCTCTCAAGATACTGATTGTATTACCTTTTATTATTGAAGCCGTAGCTCTGATATCCTCAGCGGTCTCCGGCCTGAGGTAGCACCATGCAACTCATCGACATCGGCGTCAATCTGACAAACGCCAGCTTCGACTCGCAACGACAAGCGGTGCTTGATCGCGCATACGCTGCGGGCGTCTGTCAGTTGCTGCTCACGGGTACCAGCGTCGAGGGCAGCGAGCAGGCCTTGAAGCTTTGCCATGAGCTCGACGAAAGCGCTTTGCGACTGTTCAGCACCGCAGGGATTCACCCTCACTCGGCGGTTGACTGGAACGCCGACAGCGAGCGCCAGCTGCGCGCCCTGCTTCAGGAAGACCGTGTGCGGGCCGTTGGCGAATGCGGGCTGGATTTCAATCGCGACTTCTCCCCTCGCCCGCAACAGGAAAAGGTCCTGGAAGCGCATCTGGCAATGGCCGTGGAGCTGCAAATGCCAGTGTTCCTCCACGAGCGCGATGCCAATCAACGCTTGCTGGAAATCCTCCGCGATTACCGTGATCGTCTGCCTGCCGCCGTGGTGCATTGTTTCACCGGCGAACAGCGTGCGCTCTACAGCTATCTGGATATGGACCTGCACATCGGCATCACCGGCTGGATCTGCGACGAGCGCCGCGGCGGCCACCTGCATCCCCTGGTCCGAGATATTCCCCGAGGCCGATTGATGCTGGAAAGCGATGCGCCGTATCTGCTGCCACGCACCCTGCGGCCCAAGCCGAAGAACGGCCGCAACGAACCCGGCTTTTTGCCGGAAGTATTGCGCGAAGTGGCGCAGCATCGCGGTGAAACCCTAGAGGATCTGGCCAGCCACAGCAGCGCTACCGCCCGGGAATTTTTCGCATTACCTCAAATACCTGTCGCCGCTCAGGATTAGGTTGATCCAGGTCAAGGAACGCTTTGTTCAGTGGGAGATGATGATGGCACCTTGCTGCATATCTCCTCCTGACTAACCAAAGAAGACCTCCCATGGGCACCTGGATTAGCAATCTTTCCCTGAAGTACAAATTCTGGGCCGTCAACGCTGTGGCCTTTTTCACCACGTTGATGCTGGTTATTTACGCCCTGCAACTGGAGCAACAGGCTCGCATTGATGACGCTCGAGAATCAGCTCAGGCGCAGGCAAGACTGCTCACTGCCTGGCCTGCATCCCAGGCGCTGCCGAGCCAGCCAGAGCTGCTGGTTTTCACTGCCGGGCAAACACCCGAATTCAAGGGACAACCTCTGCCTGAGTTAAGTGCTGCCACAGAATGGGTGGAACTCGGCTCACAATCGTTAACGGGCGAACACCTCCTGACAGGTGCTCAGATCGTGTCACGGCCTGACGGGCAGCGCATTGCGGTACTGGCGTTTGCCCCAAGCCTGATGCAAGTGCTGGAGCAGCGCTTCGCTAACTACGCCATTGCCGTGTTGGTACTGATGCTCGCCATGCTCGGCGCTTCGCAATTGCTGATCCGCTTTCTGCTGAGCCAGCTCAACACGCTCAAGGACGTCATGCTGCACGTGGAAAAAAGCGGCGACCTGTCTGCCCGCGTGCCGCTGACCGGCGAGGATGAAGTGGGTCAGATGGCCAAGGCATTCAACGCCATGCAGGCTGGCTATCAGCGGGTCGTCACTACCGTCTCGCAGACTGCTGCGCGCCTGGATCAGGGCGCAGTGCATCTGGCGACAGGCATGAACGACGTGCGCCATGGCATGCTTGGCCAGCAAAGTGAGACCGACCAGGTTGCCACCGCCATCAACGAGATGTCTGCGACGGTTTTCCATATCGCCCAGCACGCCAGCACCACACGGGATCAATCCCGGACCGCCGATACTCTGGCGGGCAGTGGCAAGGCTGTCGTTGATCGGGTCCAGACCTCGATTGCCGGTTTGTCGAGTGGCGTGCAGCAGACCGCCGGGATGATTCAGCGTCTGGCCGAAGACAGTCAGAAGATAAACGGCGTGGTTAGCGTGATTCATAGCATCGCCGAGCAAACCAACCTGCTGGCCTTGAACGCTGCGATCGAAGCGGCACGAGCAGGTGAAATGGGTCGCGGCTTTGCGGTGGTCGCCGATGAAGTCCGCAACCTGGCCAAACGCGTACAGGTCTCCACAGATGAAATCACCACGATGGTTTCAGCGTTGCAATCCGGCACGCGGGATGCCGTCGACTTTATGCAGGACAGCTCGTTCAAGGCTGACGAGTGCGTGCAGCAAGCACATGAGGCAGGCGAAGCGCTGGCGGCCATTGCCGATGCGGTGGCGCAAATGCGCGAAAGCAACACTCAGATTGCCGTGGCCGCACAGCAACAAAGCCAGGTCGCCGAGGAAATGAACCGCGCCGTGGTCAGCATACGCGACGTGACCGAGCGCACCGTCAACCAAACCGTGGACTCGGCGAGTACCAGCGACGAGCTTGCGACCCTGGCGGGCGAGCTGAGCAAAGCGATTGGGCAGCTCAAGCTTTGAAGAGAACTCGCTAAGCCTTGATCGCCCAGGTCCTGTGCCATACCAGATGCTGAGGGAGATTCTATGTTGGCCTGCAAACGCGAATCCGTGGGAGCGAATTCATTCGCGAAGGGGCCGGTACATTCGATGTATCCGTGCCGTCAGGAATGCCGCCTTCCCGAATGAATTCGGTCCCACCGGGATCAGCGTTTGCAGGCAACCATAGAATCTCCCACATGTGGATCGCATTCCAATCCACAAACGGGGTGTTCAAACTTAATAATTTAGCGCCTATCACACCGATAGTCAGACTTGATTCGCCGCCACTGCGAGTCGGGCCTACTCTTCAGGCATTCATAGTGTTTGAAGAGGAATGCAGTCATGGCCAAGCGCTTACTCAATCTCCACATAGGGCAATGGCGCGGCAACGCGGAAAATCATAAGCGCTCGACCCAGCACCTGATCGCAGTACCGTTATTACTTCTGGCTACGCTGCTGATTCTGGACGGGATATTTTCCATGAGCGTCATCTCGCTGGCCGTTGGCATCATCGGGATGATCGCCGCGTTGGGCATTGAGCGTCACGGGCAATCGCTAGCGGCGTGACAACGGGCTCATCCAAACACCGTCACCGTCTGCCGACTGATCGCAATCAGCTCCCCTGTCGACGACCATAGCATCGCGGCGGTATGTCCGTAACCATCGCGAGCATGCTCGATCACCGCTTTGTAAGAACACCAGTCATGCGTGCTCAAGACAGGCATTGGCTGGACAAACTCAATGGTCCACGTCAGTGAACTGCCCGGCGCGGGTTTGTTCAGGTGAGGCAACAGCGCCGGTGGCCAGGCGTCGACCAGCGCCAGCATGTGGGCTTCGCTGGAAGGCCCTTCTTCGATATCGCGAAACCGCACATAACCGCCAATGGCCGGGGAAGGCGTGTTGCTGAAGGGCAAACCGCCCAACGCCCAACGCAGCTCCATAAAGCGCAGGTACTCGGGCATCATGCCGCTGACGAAGGGCAATTGCGGACACGCTTCCAGCGGCTTGAGCGTTGGCGCGGGATCAGCCTTGACCGAAATCACCGACTCACGGGACGCACCGAAGCTGCCCTGAATCAGCGTCATCACCTGACCATTTTGCGTCGCACGCCCCAGCAACTGACTGACGGCTTTGCCCTCGCGCAATACCTCTACTTCGAAAGCAATCGGGACGCCAGGCTCGGCCGGGCCGACAAAGGTGATCGCCAGTGAGCGCACCGGCCTTCCCTCAGGCACTTTGGCGCGCATCGCTTCATATTGCAGCGCTGCCATCAAACCACCAAAACTGGCGCGGCCTTGCGCCCATTCAGCCGGGATAGTCACGGCCAGCGGGTTACGCTGCACCGCGTCGATCAGCTCGGAAAACTTCATGTATACCCCGTAGTACCGGTAATAAAAAACCCGCGCGGTGGCGAGTCAGCAAACAGGCATTGATCTTAACCAGCCATCATGAATAGCGCATACGTCATATCGGCCATATTTGCGGCCGGATCAACGCTGACCAGTCGCTCAAGGGCCGCACAGTCTCTGGCGACTAACGCACCTGTACAGACTGTGTGAAAACGTAGCGAGCGACGGCAAGACAAGGCAAAAACAGGCGAAAAAGCGGAGTCTAGGTGTTCTAAATGAGCATTTTTCGC
>NZ_JAGTPI010000083.1:0-22877 GCF_021147825.1 Pseudomonas quasicaspiana | reverse complement strand
GACCTGAAATGATTTTCTGTAGGAGCTCACGAGCATCGCGAGGCAGCGATTGCGTCCTGTCTGATACACCGCCATCGCGGCCTCGCGGTGCTCGTGCGCGCCTACAGATCCAATGTTTGCCGCGAGACAGAGTGGAGACATGGACATCGGGGCAGCTCTTACAGATGAGCTTCACTCCTGCCTCACGCTGTTATCTCGCTGGGTCAGGGTGATCCGGTAACTGGTCAGTTTTTCGCCCTGGGTCAGGTACTGTTTGCTGAAGTATCGATAGACCGCGCCCTGTAGCTCGATATTTATGCCGTTATGGGTGTCACGGATGGCGATGTCTTCCAGGGCGCTGTCCGTGATCATAAATCCGCTGTTTTCATTCAACTGCTGCAGTATCTCTGTGTCATCGCCCTGTAGCGGCTTCTTTATGTAGAAACGAAGCGTATCGAGATCAGTTGCTGGGGCGATGTAGCGCGTTGCGTAGAGCCAGGCGCCACCGTGCAATTCTCGCTTCAGAACCACTTCGTCAGCATCGCCGGGGCCGTCGAGCCAATGGATGGCGGCTGATGTGATCAAGACGAATGCAAGTATCCAGAAGCCGATTTTGTAAAAGGCGTTGGGATTGACAGGATTGGGTGTTGGCATAGCGAATCCCTTTTTGATATCCACAATTGGTCCCTGGGTTCATCGCCATTGGGAGCGCACGCTTCCTGAACGGGACGACGCGCCGTGTCAGCGTGGCACCATGAATACACGGCGTGGGCGAGTGCATTCCCTAACGTTTCGGCGTATGGAGCAGGTGGTCAAGGCACTGATAATCCGAAGTTTTTCGGCGGGCCAGAGATCATACGCTGCGCTTATGACACTGGCTGTCACGCCCCTCCTCCTTTTGTCGCCCCCCTCTCAAGTTTCCGATGTTAAGTCGATAGCGTATTGAAAACTTCAATTCTCGATCGAAAAACAGGAATCTCGTATGCGTCTTAGAAATCTCAACGTAGCGCCCCGCGCGGCCTTGTTTTTCGCGTTGATTATTGCGTTGGTCTTTGTGCTTGGCGTGTTTGCCGTGGTGCAGATGGGCAAGCTGAGGGACGCCGAAAAAGACGTCGAACTGAACTGGATGGCCAGCATCCGACAGACGGCTTTGATGAACTCTACGGTGCTTCGCTTGAGGCTCGAAACACAACGTGGCCTTGCTGACCCTCAGTCCATTCAAAAGACAATTGAACACTTCCCTGGCTACCGTAAGGCGTTCACCGATGCTGTGGCGCAGTACGATTCCCTCGTCGGAGAAGACAGCGAGCGCACGTTTTATACGCAGGTAAAAAACAGCGCTGATGCGTACTCCAAGCAATTGGATCTTCTGGAACCGATGATGAGGCAGGGTGACATTGCGGCTGCAGTGAACCTGGTGAGTACCGGTATCCGTCCGCTGACGAATACGATGGAACAGCAGATCAAGGATCTGACCACCTTCAACAACGAAGGCGCAGCGAAGGCTGGGCAGAACGCAACCGATCTTTACAACGACGGGCTCTGGCTGGTTGTGGGGATTATTGCTGGCGTTATCGTGCTGACGGTCGGGTTGGCATTGCTGCTGACAAAAAGCATTACTTCTCCGATTAACGATGCCCTGTCCGTCGCTGAGCGTATCGCGGCCAGTGATCTCTCCAAAGAGGTCATGGTCAGCGGCACTGATGAAGCCGGGCGACTGTTGAAAGCGCTCGCACAGATGCAAACGAACCTGCGCAACACGATCATGCAGATCTCTGATTCATCCACCCAACTGGCTTCGGCGTCAGAAGAGATGACGGCAGTCACTGAGGAATCGAGTCGCGGCCTTGTTGCCCAGAACGATGAGGTCAATCAGGCGGCAACAGCGGTCACAGAAATGAGCGCGGCCGTTGATGAAGTCGCTCGCAACGCGGAGTCGGCTTCCGAAGAGTCGAAGCGTACTCAGGGTTATACCGAGGTCGGTCAGGCGCGGGTGGCGCAGACGCTGAAGTCCATTCAGAAGTTGAACGGTAACGTTGAAAACACGAGTGAGCAGATTCAAGGGTTGTCGGATCGTGCTCAGGGCATCAGTAAGGTTGTCGAGGTCATTCGGGCGATTGCCGAGCAGACCAACCTGTTGGCGTTGAACGCCGCGATCGAGGCTGCACGAGCAGGCGAGCAAGGTCGTGGGTTTGCGGTGGTGGCTGACGAAGTGAGGGCATTGGCCCATCGCACGCAGGTGTCGACTCAGGAAATCGAGCAAATGATCTCTGCCATTCAGAACGAATCTGATCAGGCGGTGAAGGCGATGAATACGAGCAGGGATCTGGCGACTGAATCACTGGGCGTCGCCCAGGAGGCCAGTACCTCGCTGGATCAAATCGCCACGGCCATTGTTCAGATCAACGAACGTAACCTGCTGATCGCGACGGCCTCTGAAGAGCAATCGCACGTGGCCCGTGAGGTTGACCGCAATCTGGTCAGCATTCGCGAGCTGGCAACCCAGAGCGCTGCGGGTGCCAGCCAGACGGCCAGTGCCTGCGGTGAGATGTCGAAACTGGCGGTTAACCTGAACCAGTTGGTTAACCGGTTTGTGGTTTAGTAGTGCACTCAGGTCTATGCGAGCCAATGGGACTGGCTCGCGTCAAATATGAAATAACCAGCTGAATTTAAATGCTTTTCTGTAGGAGCTCACGAGCACCGCGAGGCAGCGATGGCGGTCTGTCTGATACACCGCCATCGCGGCCTCGCGGTGCTCGTGCGCTCCTACAGATCCAATGTTGCTGCGGGAGATTCTGTGTTGGCCTGCAGACCGCGATGCAGGCACTTCGGATTCGCAGGCAGACCGCGTTATCGTTTATCGCGGGCAAGCGCGCTCCTACAGGTCCAATGTTGCTTCGGGAGATTGTGTGTTGGCTTGCAGACCGCGATGCAGGCACTTCGGTTGGGCAGGCAGACCGCGGTATCGTTTATCGCGGGCAAGCGCGCTCCTACAGGTCCAATGTTGCTGCGGGAGATTGTGTGTTGGCCTGCAGACCGCGATGCAGGCACTTCGGTTGGGCAGGCAGACCGCGTTATCGTTTATCGCGGGCAAGCGCGCTCCTACAGGATTGCGTGGTTGCTAGCCTTTCATGCGCTCGCGGTATTCCTGAATCATTGCTTTGGTGACGTCTTCTTTGTAGCACAGAGGCGCGTATCCGCCCGGCTTGCTGTAGGCGCTACGTTTGCCGCAGCTTCTGCCGTTACGCATGGCGTTGTAAGGGCATGGGCAGTTGCCGGAATAGGAAGCGATGGAGTCGTCGATTAACAGCTGGACGATGGCTGAATCGGGGATTTTGCTGTCCTTGGCGGAGACCGAGAATGCGCAAAGCAATGCCAGCATCGCGACGAACGTGATTCCTGTCTTTCTCATGGCCAATCCTTAGCTGATGGGACGATATGTCCTGTCAGCCTTTTACCATGCCATCACTGTGCCACTAAGCATTTTTTATTTTCGGGTGTTTTGATTTGAGAGATTTGTCTCGGTAGAGCTGAGACAAATCTGCGCCGGTGTATGGGTGGTTCTATTGCTGCTTTGGCGGGTCGATCGGGTCCCAGTTGAAGTACTGGCGCTCGCCGATGCCGTTGAAGTCCACGCGGTAGGTGTGTTGTTTGCCGCCGATGTCACACACGCCGATGTAGTCGTGGTTATGTTGCTCGCGAGGAGGCGGCGCTTCGATGTGGACAGTGCCTTTGCAGCCTTCGTAGTTACAGGGCGCGGTTTTGCTGTACAGCAGGTAATCACCGGCTTCGTCGTGCTCGACCCACTGACCGTCAATGAAACGCGCCTCGCCTTCAGGAATTCTCTGCAGGGCAATCTTGAGTTTGGTTATGTAAAACATGAGGCCGAACATGCCGACGATTGCGATGGTCCAGGCGAGGATTTTCCAGCCAAGGTTGAAGTAGGAAAATATCCCCATTGCATCGGCAAGTATGGACATGACAGAGAGCAAGAACGCCGGTACAGAGCCTGCAAAATACCAGGCACCTTTTTTGACGCTGGCGCGGCTTAGCTTCTGCACGCTCTCGGGATCGACCAAAAAGCGGACGGGGCCACGCTCGACAGTCTGATTTTGGGAGACGTGGATGTGGTTACCGTTACCGTCGCCTTGGTAGATTGAACCAATGGTGATGTTGTTGCCATCGGACATCAGCATGTCCTCCTTTTTCATGTTGGGCGCTAAGGACACGCTAGATGGGTCAACGGAGAAATACCACTCAACCCTGAGCAGTTACTCGCGCTGTGAGGCTTGTGCGCTGACTGGGCTGTACGTATCGAACAAGTCTGCTCGCTGCAACAGCCTCGGTTAATAATCCAGCCGGCCAAATAGATCGTCAAAAGGAATCATGACGTGTTGCCGATAGGCCGGACTCATTTGCAGCCGGCGATACCAGGCCTCGACGTGGGGAATATCAGGACGGGGGATGTCCAGATTGAAATAGCGGTAGAGGTGGGTGCCCGCGGGTATGTCTGCCAACGTGAGGTGTTGCCCGGCGAGGAAGTCCTGCTCACTCAGAACTTGATTGAGTAGCTGAAAATATTGCGCACACAGCGCCACATTTTTTTCGATAGCTTTAACGTCCCGCTGGGCTTCGGGGGTTCTGTAAAATCCCCAGAACACGCCGGTCAGGAACTCGGGTTGCAGCGTGGTCTGAGACCAATCCATCCACCGGTCGATCTGCGAGCGACGCGCCGGGTCATCGCTCCAGAATTCGGGCCCGCCGTATCGTGCTGCCAGATACCTGAGAATGCTGTGGGATTCCCAGACCACTGTCCCATCGCTGTCCCTGATAACCGGCACTCGGCCGTGAGGGTTCATGGCCAAGAATTCGGGAGTGTCTTTGAGGCCAAATGCGCCACCTGCCGGAATATGCTGATGAGGCAGATCCAATTCACCGATGAGCCACATGACTTTCTGAACATTGAACGATGAGCGTCTTCCCCAGACTTGCAGCATGCAGCCTCCTTTTATTGATCGGTTCGAACGAGCGTCGCGGGTGGTTCTGGTTTGGTTTGGTGATGGTCAGCGTTGCTGATTTGGTAGCTTACCTTGATAGATGTGGGTTGATACATGCGAGGAAGGTTAAGTCGCGTCTGTCGATGGCCCTCTTGAAAGCGGTTTCGCTGAGATAGCGCAACTGATCAATTCGACCAGACAAACCACGCTGCAGACCGTCAACACTCAGATGATCCAGCTGTACTGGCAAGTGGGGGCTTACATCAGTGACAAGATCGAGAAGGCGGAATGGGGTGAAGGCGTAGTTACCCAACTGGCGACCTATTTGGCCAGGAGTCAGCCCGGGTTGCGTGGTTTTACAAGCCGAAACCTGTTCCGGATGAGGCAGTTTTACGAAGCCTATCGGCACGATAAAAAAGTCTCAACACTGGTGGTCCAAATACCCTGGACCCATAACTTGATCATCCTCAGCCAGAGCAAGCTCACCGAAGAACGTGAGTTCTATCTGCGGATGGCGATTCAGTAGAAGTGGTCTAAACGGGAGCTGGAACGGCAATTGAAAACAGCCTTGTTTGAGCGCAGCGTTCTCAGCCCGGCAAAAGTGACACCAGTGGTGTCACAAATTCATCCCGGTGCACTCAGCGTGTTCAAAGACGCCTATATGTTGGAGTTTCTGGATTTACCGGGTGGGCATGGTGAGGCCGATTTGCACCGCGGATTAGTGCAGCGGCTTAAAGATTTCCTCAGTGAACTCGGGCGGGACTTTTGTTTTGTGGGCTCACAATATCCGATACAGGTGGGCAACCGGGACTTCGCGCTGGATTTACTGTTTTTCCATCGAGGACTGAACTGCCTTGTCGCTTTTGAGTTGAAGGTGGGACGTTTCGAGCCGGAGTATTTGGGCAAGCTTGGTTTTTATCTTGAAGCCCTTGATCGCGACGAGCGCAAACATCACGAGAACCCGGCAATCGGTGTGCTGCTCTGTGCGAGCAAAGAGGATGAAGTGGTGGAGTACGCGCTGAACCGCTCCCTGTCTCCGGCCATGGTCGCGGAGTATCAAACCCGATTGCCTGACAAACAGTTTTTGCAGGCAAAGCTGCATGAGTTTTATACGTTAAATACCCAGGGTTGTGATGGCGCCTGAGGTGGATGCATTTATGCAGGCCCCGGCTAAAACCACTCCTACAGATTTTCGTTTGCGGTAAAGTCTGCGCCCTGCCCGCTTCTGACCCATCAGGTTTATCACTGTGAAACTCTCTCGACTCAACACGTTGCTCGCTAGTGTTTTCGTCCGGTTCCAAGGCAAGCGTGAGCCTGTGGTCGAGTCGCAGGTGGTTGAGGAGACGTTACCCGATGTGCCGCCCGTTGAGCCTGTCAAAACGAAGGTCAGGAAGGCCAAACCCAAAGCAGTGCACAAGGCGGTAGCCGAGCCGAAAGCCCCTGCGTGTCCGCATTGCAAGAAGGTGATGGTGATGAAAGTGGCGCGCACTGGGGCCAACGCCGGGGGGAATTTCTGGGGGTGTGGGGATTATCCGAAATGTCGCGGAATTCGGGCGATCTTTGCGCCGATGAAGGTTAAGTGATCTTTGCATTTCCGGATGGATGTGTTTCCAGAAGAGCGTCTTCAGATAAAAAATTGATCAAGCAATCCGCAATTGCCTGAGTTGAAATGAAACTCCAGTGGGAGCGAATTCATTCGCGAAGGGGGCCGCCCTGAAAAACACCTGGGTCTGACACAACGCTTTCGCGAATGAATTCGCTCCCACAGATCTCCTGAGCAGAGTCAGGGACATTGTCCCTACCCCTCAACCCCATTACTGATAATCCACCGAATCATGTTTTTCAGCGGCACGCTGTGGTGGCGGACGCTGCACCAGGCGTCGTGTTCATCGCCGTAGAGTTCGAGGTAGCGGCTAAGCGTTACATGAAGGCCGTCCTCGGTCAGGCGCAGTTCGATTTCGCGGCTGTGCAATGACGCTGGATTGGGGGTACGGGTCCGGCGGTGCAGCACCAGTGCTTCGCTTTTATTCATCATCGGGTTCACCACCTGGGCAAGTTGAAGGGGCTGGGACAACCTTGCCTGATTTACCTTCAACCACGAAGTTGGCGCGTTTCTGGGCCACGGTGTCACGCAGGGCCACGTAATAATCCGGTTGTTTGCGCAGTTGGTCGGTGAACGGCAAGGCTTCAGCGCGGCCATCGACTATTCCGCCCACGGTATTGATGGTGCCCAAGGTCTGCACGGTGTCGCTGTTGCTGCCCAACGGATCGACCACGAAGCTCAGCACCTTACCAGTCGCGTCACGCAGGTTGCCGGTGCCAAGCAATGGCAGCTCGACGATTGGCCCGTTAGCGATGTTCCATACGCCGAAGGTCTGGCCGAAGTCTGACTTATGGCGCTCGATGCCCATCTTTCCAGAAACATCGATCAAGCCGACGATACCCACCGTGGTGTTGATCACGAAGCGGCCGAAGGTGGCGACCGAACGCTCGCCATTTCCTTGCAGCAGGTCGTTGATGAACACCTTCGGTTCGCCGAAGTTGGCAACGAAGTTGTGCACGCCAGTCTGGAAGAAGTCCGGCAGGTGACGATAACCGCGGGCCACCGGGGCGATGGCGTAATCGTCGACGGTGCGGTTGAACGCGAAGATACCGCGGTTGACCGGTTCTGCCGGGTCATGAAGGGTGTAGCTGACGTTGTCGCAAGGGCCAACCGGTGTTGACGGTGCGCTGGCGCAACCACTGGCGAGCACAACGACGAAACCGGCGAAGGTAAAGCGGGCAATGGGCGAAGCACTTTTGAGAGTTGGCATGCGAGGTGATCTCGGAAGGACTGGCGCTGATCCTGCCTGCGGTTTTTTGCCTGAAGATTTCCGTTTTATTGCCTGCCCGTCGCTTTATTACCGAGTTGAAATATATGACGTAGCGTCAGGAATGATTTTAGATAGGCGTTGCGAATCCACTCCGGCAGCGAGCCCACTGTGAGCCATTTATTACTGGTCGACGATGACGTTGAAGTCCTCGCCCTTCTGCAGAAATTCCTTGAGCAACACGGCTACAGCGTCGAAGTGGCGACCGATGGCCCGGCGCTGTGGCGGGCGGTCGAGCGGCGTTTGCCAGACCTGATCATCCTCGACGTGATGCTGCCCGGCGAAAGCGGCCTGGTGCTCTGTCAGCAGTTGCGTGCCAGGCACACGGTTGCGGTGATCATGCTGACGGCCATGGGCGAATTGAGTGACAGGGTCGTTGGCCTGGAGTTAGGCGCAGACGATTACCTGACCAAGCCGTTCGACGCCCGGGAGTTGCTGGCGCGGGTGCGTGCGGTGCTCAGGCGTGTAGGGGAAGCGGCGACGGTCTCGAACGAGCCTTCGCGCTCGATTCTGGAGTTCGCCAACTGGCAGCTGGATGTCACGCGGCGCGAGTTGCGCTCGCCGGAAAAAGTCATGATCCCGCTCTCCACCGGGGAATTCGAATTGCTGCTGGTGTTTGCCGAGCATCCGCGGCGCATTCTCACCCGTCAGCAGTTGCTGGACATGGCGCGTGGCGAGGCTTACGACGCGTTTGATCGCAGCGTTGATGTGCAGGTCAGCCGTCTGCGGCGCAAGCTGGAGGCCGATATTCACAGTGAGCCGATGATTCGCACGATACGCAATGGCGGTTATCTGTTCAGTCCGTCCGTGGTGAAGCGATGAGTTTTTTGTCGGCATTGCGCACCCGATTCAATCGCCCCCATGACACGGTCGCACGCTGGATTGCCCTGACGACCATGCTGGCGATGCTCACATCGCTGGCCCTGAATGGCGCCTTTACGCTGCTGGCAGGTGTCTGGGCTCGACCGCCGATTCTGGAAACCGGTTTGATGGAAAAAGCGGCGACCATCACTCGCATCATTAACGCTGCGCCTTTGGAGCAGCGCAAAAGCATTGCCGTGGCGGCCAGCGACAAGGTGTTCGACGTGCAGTGGTTGGCCCGTCGCGAAGATGCGAATTTGCCGAATACCACCGACCCTGGCTTCGAAGACGGTCAGCAGTTTTTACGTGACTTACTGGAAATGCCCAATGCCGTTATCGAGGCCTATGAGCCGAGGGACTGGGGCTCGGACCAGGTTGGGCGACCTTATGCACTGGTGATCCAGTTGGGCGATGGCTCATGGGTGCAGTTATCCGTGGCCACGCGCAAATGGGGGTTTGATCCGTTTATGCGTAATCTGGTCGTCATCGTTTTGGTCCTGTTGTCGACCATCGTGGTGGCGCTGATTGCAACTCGACACTTGGCGACACCCCTTGAACGCTTTGCCGAAGGGGCCAGGCGGTTTGGTAAAGACTTTCGCGCACCGCCGATTCCGGTACTCGGCCCCCATGAAATTCGTCAGGCGATCCTCGCGTTCAACGCCATGCAGGCGCAGATCCAGCATTTCCTCAATGACCGCACGCAGATGCTTGCCGCCATCTCCCACGACCTTCGTGCCCCACTGACCCGGATGCGCTTGCGCGGGGAGTTCATTGAGGACACTGAGCAGCAAACCAAGCTGTTCCGGGACGTGGATGAAATGCAGACGATGGTCAATTCTGCGCTGGAGTTCTTCCGCGACGATGCACGGCTTGAACCGGCCACGGCGTTTGATCTGGCGGAGCTGCTGCTGACGATAGTCGATGATTTCAAGGATGCGGGCGTTGAAGTGCAGTTCGTGGGGGCCAGTCGTTTTGTATTTGAGGGACGGCCGATTGGCATCAAACGAGCGCTGGTCAATCTGATCGACAACGCCGTGAAGTACGGACACAAGGCCTGCGTGCAACTCGATTCACGCGCTGGCTGGGTCGAAATCCTGGTGCAGGATCGCGGGCCGGGAATTGCTCCCGAGCTGCATGAGCAGGTGTTTGCGCCGTTCTTTCGCATCGAAGGCTCGCGCAACAAAAACACTGGCGGTGTGGGGTTGGGGTTATCAGCAGCACGAGCCACGGTGCTTGAGCATGGCGGCTCGCTGACGTTGCGTAACCGGCGCAGTGGCGGGTTGGAAGTGAGTGTGGCGTTGCCGGTGGATTGAAATATCTGTAGGTGATTTTGTAGGAGCGCGCTTGCCCGCGATTCGGTTTATCAGTCGATAAATATATCGGCTGCGCTAACGTTATCGCGGGCAAGCGCGCTCCTACAATTCCCCGTTTGCCGCACTACAGCGTGATATCAGCGACACCGGGGCGACTGCTGCAGAAATGCATTTCAATTCAGTGAAGGGTTATTCCACAAGGCGAAATTCGACATCAATCTTCCCTTAGGGCAGGATGCCAGCATCTCCCGCCGCGATCACACCGGCGCTCTCTTCGAGGACATCCGATGCGGTTCTTTAGCTGTAAAACTCTGCTGTTGACCGCTGTATTGGCGATGGGTCTGCAAGGCGCCAATCTATATGCCGCGCCTCAACAAAAAGCCCCAACCCAGCAGAAAGTCTCGATGCTCGAGGGCAAGTGGGTGTTCCGCTTGCCCAAGGAATACGTGAAGAGTCCAATGCCGGAGATTGACGATAAAGCCAAAGCTGCGGGGGTCACGGGTTCGTTGTACATGAACAAGGCCGCCAAGCGTGTGGTGATCGTCACCGAAACGCCGCTGGAGTCTGGGGAAACCGTGTCGAGCAACGATGACGCCACCCTGAGCGGCGTGATTACCGCGACCATTGAACAGCAGAAAGCCAGTTACCAGAACTTCAAGCAATTGGGCGATGTGAAGAAAATGGTTCGTCGCGGATTGGGTCTGCGTCAGCTGGATATTTCCGGCAGCGTCGACGGCGGCAAAGTGCTGAGCACCACGGTGACCGCCGCTTCAGGCAAGCGGGTGGCGATGGTCAACGTGATCTCCCTGGAGAAAGACGCCAAGGCGCATGGGGAGCTGCTGAAAGGGATTACGGCGGGGAAATAGCGGACCGCTATGAGACCGTGAATATATCGACAACCTGTTGTTCAGATGTCTATGGATGGACAGCTACCCATGCTTCAACTTCTTCGAACAGCCGCCGAGCATACTCCACAGCTTCGTTCGCCATGGCCTCACTAATAGGGTCGCCCGAGTAGTCACTGAGATTGCGTAATTTCCGCAGACCATCCAGGGTAATCATGAACGGACGATCCAGGCCAATCGTTGTAGGCAGCGTCTGAATCATTGTCATGTGGTGACCTGGCTTGCTGGTCAATGTTCGAAAACCGTTGGCTTGCAAGGCTGCATTGGCGGCTTGCATGATGGACTTGTAAGCCATGTCGAAACGCCCTTCATTGCTCATCTGCGTGAGCTGAGCATCTGCAAGACTTCGCCTGGCCGCACTGATCAAGCGATCAATGTTGGCTGAATCCTTATGAATGCTTTCGAGTGCAGTGCCTAAAAGGTTTTCCAGCGTCATGCGTTACTCCCTGTGTGTAGCGTCAAGATCCTCCTCGGCGCCAATCACGAACAGCTTAGGTTTACTCAACAAGTCGCGCACAAAACCACCCTGTTCTTTTACTAATTGAAACCATTCATTGTCGGGATACTGTTTGGGATTGATCTCTCTGCCTAATGTCTCTTGCAGAGGATAAAGCAGGCTGATCAGCTCGCTGAAGGTCACGTCGCCGATCACCATAAGATCTATATCGCTGTCAGGACCGGCTTTGCCACTGGCCATTGAACCAAACACAAACGCAGCCTTGATCCTATCTTCAAGGGGTTGAAGTACGACCGAAAGAGACTGCAGCCAGCCGTCGGTTTTGCGCAAAATACTGGCCAACTCTTCATATATCGGGCAACCGGGATCAGCGCGATATTGCACCTGATTGCCGACCCGGATTTTTTTGAGAATCCCTACTTCGACCATTTTGTTCAGCTCGCGGCTCAGGGTGCCGGAGATTGTCCCGGTCTGCCGCGCGATCTCTCGCTGATGGTATTGCTCCCCCGGATGCAGGAGTAAAAGAGCCAATACCTTGCGCCTGTATTCGGAGAAGAGAAAACTGGCCAGATCCATAACATCGCCTTAAACGCTGCTTTAAAGGCAGCAATTGAAGCCTTAAAAGCAGCAACTTGCCAACTGAATTTTTTGCTTCAATCCATCCGCAGCCTCGCCGACAGCAATTCCACCAACTGATGCACCTTGGGCAGTGACTCACGGTTACGCGGCCAGGCCAGGTGCAGGTCCAGGCCTTCGGTCGCGAGGTGTGGGAGGATTTCTATCAGTTCGCCGCGTTGCAGTTGGTCCTTGATCAGCCAGGTTGCCAACTGAGCGACGCCGCTGCCTGCCACGACGGCGGCCACCTGGGCCTCGCCATTGCCGACCACAATGCGACCGTCGACCATGCGCAACTGAGTTTGCCCGGTGGCGTCGACGATCACCCATGGGCTGGTGCCGCCCTTGTCTTTGCCGTACAGAATGCACGCGTGATCGGCCAGATCATCGAAGGTCTGCGGCGTACCGTGGCGATGCAGGTAAACCGGAGCGGCGCAGAAGATCACGCGCTCAGTGCCCAGGTAGCGATGGCCGAGTGTCGATGGCCAAGCTGACGAGCCGCCGATGCGCACTGCCAGGTCTATGCCCTCTTCTATCAGGTCCACAAAGCGATCGGTAAAAGACACGTGCGGACGCAGCTTGGGGTGTCGTTCGGCGAACTCCAGCAGCAGCGGCAACACGTGAATGCGCCCGAACGATGCCGGTAAATCCACGCGAAGATTCCCGGCGGGCTCCGAGCGCTGTGCGGCCAGTGCAGTTTCGGCATCTGCCAGTTCATCAAGGATGCGGGTGCAGACGGCATAGTAAGCCGTACCCTCTTCCGTCAGGGCCAGGCTGCGGGTGGTGCGCTCGAAAAGACGCATGCCCAACCGGCCTTCCAACCGCGCGATACTTTTGCTGACTGCGGAGTTGGTGAGGCTCAGCCGTTCGGCAGCCGCGGTAAAACTCCCCGCATTTGCAACGGCAACGAATGTGGATATGCCTTTCAGGCGGTCAGCAGAGATCATGGACGGCATCAATTGTGAAATTAATTCCATAGTGCACGGAAAAACTGCCAAAGATAAGAAGTGATTTCTCGAATAGGCTAGCGCCATTCTTTCAATTCGAGTTATCCCCATGCCTTCTGTAGACACTACCGCTGCTGGCGCTGCCAGCGGCGCACGCGCCACTGGTGCGAATTTGGCGATTGCCATGCTGGCGCTAGCCGGTTTTGTGATCGTTACCACTGAGTTTCTGATCATCGGCATGCTCCCAGGCATGGCCCGCGACTTGGGGATTTCGATCTCTGACGCGGGTTTGCTGGTGACCTTGTTCGCCTTCACGGTGATGCTGTTCGGCCCGCCGCTGACGGCGATGCTTTCGCACCTTGATCGCAAGAAAACCTTTGTGGCGATCCTGCTGATCTTCGCTGCGTCCAACGCTCTGGCAGCGGTGTCCAGCAACATCTGGATCCTCGCATTCGCCCGCTTCGTTCCCGCTCTGGCATTGCCAGTGTTCTGGGGTACGGCCAGCGAAACCGCGAGTTTGATGGCGGGGCCGAGCCAGGCCGGTAAAGCCGTAGCGCGAGTCTATCTGGGTATTTCCGCGGCGATGCTGTTTGGCATTCCGCTGGGTACGTTGTTTGCGGGCGCAGTGGGCTGGCGCGGTGCCTTCTGGGCACTGACCGTGATGTCGTTGCTGATGGCGCTGCTGCTGTGGATTTCCATGCCTTCAATCGCTAAAACGGCGAAGGTCGGTCTGGCCAAGCAGGCAAAAATTCTCACCGACCCGCAGTTCATCGTCAATTTGCTGCTGTCGATTCTGGTGTTCACGGCGATGTTCACCGCCTACACCTACCTGGCTGACACACTGGAGCGCATCGCGATGATCGCTCCAACCCAGGTTGGCTGGTGGTTGATGGGCTTCGGCGCAGTCGGTCTGATCGGCAATGGCCTCGGTGGTCGCTATGTGGATCGCAGTCCGCTGGGTTCGACGATTGTCTTCGCGCTGTTACTGGCGATAGGTATGACCGCCACTGTCCCTGCCGCTGGATCCATCCCGCTGCTGTGCGTTGTCTTGCTGGTGTGGGGCATTGCCCATACCGCGTTGTTCCCCATCTGTCAGATCCGCGTCATGAAAACTGCACCGCACGCACAGGCGCTGGCCGGAACGCTCAACGTTTCAGCCGCCAACGCCGGGATTGGCCTGGGGTCTGTGATTGGCGGTCTGACGATCGAGCATCTGAGCCTGGCTTACGTCGGTTATGTGGCCGCATTCGTCGCCTTGCTGTCCATCGCAACGGCTGTGATTGCCATTCAAATGAAGTCACGATGAGCTGGAAAGCATCCTTCACGCTCCAGACTGCGACTATTTACGACGTTATTTTTCAATAATGGCTAAAGGCTCTTCCCATTTCCCATGAGGGAGAGCCAGAATCCGATATTTCGTTCTGACCTAAGGCTGGTAGGCCCTCAGAACGATCCGGTAGAGCGCCATGAGAAACTACGACGGCAAGGGAAAGTCCTTTGCCAAACGCATTTATTGGGTACGCAGCGTCGGCGTCGGCATCGGATTTTTCAGTGTCGCGGCGACCATGTACCCGTTACATCCGCCTGCCTAGGTCTGGGCTGTGATGTTGTGCAACTCGATTATCTGGCCACCCATTGCCTTATGGCTTGCAACTCGCTCGCGCCAGCCGTTTCACGCAGAACAACGCAACATACTCGTTGACTCACTGGCGGGTGGTTTCTGGGCCGGGGCGATGGGCTTCAATCCACTGCCGACCGTTACTGTGCTGGCGATGATGGCGATGCACAACCTTGCTGCCGGTGGTAAACGCCTGTTTCTGCGGGGCTGCGTAGCACAAGTTATCGGTGCCGCAATTTCTCTCTACCTGTTTCGCCAACCCTTCGTGTCGTCCAGCACACCCACACAGATCTACGCCTGTCTGCCGGTACTGGTGTTCTATCCGATGTTCGTCGGCTACATGAGTTATCGGGTGGCGGTAAAGCTCAGTGAACACAAACATATTCTTGGGAAACTCAGCCGCACCGACAGCCTCACCGGCCTGATCAATCACGGCTCCTGGAAAGACCTGCTGCAGCTGGAGTTCAACAAATGCCAGGTACTGTCGCGGCAGTCATCCATTGCGCTGATCGATATCGATCACTTCAAAACGATCAACGATACCCACGGCCACATTGTAGGAGACAGCGTACTCAAGCGTCTGAGCACGACGCTCATGGCCAACCTGCGGGACGTTGACCTGGCGGGCCGCTACGGCGGCGACGAGTTCTGCCTGATCCTGCCCAATACCAGCGCGACGCTGGCGTGGGAAATCCTTGAGCAACTGCGCGGTGACGTGCATAACCTGAAAGACCCACAGCTGCCCCACCTGCAGTTGAGCCTGAGCGTCGGTATCGCGACATTCGGTCCACACCTTGGTGATGCCGCCACGTGGATCAACGAAGCAGATAAAGCGCTGTATACCGCAAAAACCACAGGTCGCAATCGGGTCTGTTCCGCAACACCGACTGTGGTTGATTTTCCGCGACTGGGGATTGAATCCTCGGCGTCGTGACTTGCAAAGCTGGCACCGCTTCCAGATCTGGTCAGAAGCGGTAGCCATCAGCAGGTCAATCCCATGACAGTTATCAGCGAAGTGCTGAGCCCCGCTCAATCATCGTTAATCGCGCTCACACAGAGGTTCGTCAGCAACCACTCCGGGGTGTGCTCCTCAAGCAGTTGACTCACGCTTTTTTGAAGTTCCAGCCTGCCATACAGCGCTTCTTCCTGATCCAGGTGTCTTTGTTGAGCCAAACGGTAATCAACGGGGTAGATGCTCTGTTCGATGGGCAACAGCGCGTCGAAGTGTTCCAGCAGCCCCATGAAAACCAGACGCCGCTCGACGGTATGCCTGGTCGTTGCGATGAGGTTAATGAAGTACAGGCTGTCACGCTGACGCAATGCTTCAGAAGCCGCAAAGCGCTCTGCCAGGGTGTACGCCGCCTGATCGTCGAACACCATGCAACATAGCAACTGCCGTGAGAGATCATGAAAAGGGTTATCGGTCAGTGTCCGTCGATGATGCAGGCCGAGGACAAAATCAACGGCTTTTTCAACCTGACGCAGACGCTCGAAGTCATCGAACTCCGGCAGCTCAGCCAGCAAAGGAGCCTGTCGGCCCTGCGCGGCAACTTGCCGGGAGAACATCGATAGCTTCCCTTGCGGTCCCAGCAAGGCGACCTGTCGATCACACAACTCTGTTCTGGATAATGCCGCCTGACGAGCGACCATTTGCTGGAAACCCAGGCCCATCTCGGCAAGTGGTACACCTACTGATTGCCCCCACGCCTGACCATCCTCCCGAGAAAGCAAAACGCTCATGATATAACTCCCTTTTATTTACGTTTGTGTTGTGCAGTTTTTATTGTTGGTTCACACATCGCCTTAACAGGTCGACAACAATCTATTCCACGGATATAAAAAGGGCGTAGTCACAACCTCTTCCCTGATCGAATCCGCAGGAGAATTCTCTATCTACATTCCTTGTGATGACTGCAGGTCAATTCAGAAGCCTTAGGCATAACGCCAGAGCCCCACGAGCACAAAGCCGCATGGCGAAAACGAGCATGGTTATTAGCCCAAAGAGAATCTTCCTACATAGAGCTCGGATACATCTGTAAAACGTAGTTCAAACAAGCCAGGACTACGTGGAGACCATGACTTGTATAGACAGAAACGATAAACATTCGGAATAACAATTACAATCATTCGTTACAAATATAGTGATTTGTAAGTTACTTACAGAGAAAGTTTTCGGATGTGTCTTTGCAATAAGATTTTTCCCACATAAGTAATGGATGCGGGCTGACAGATATTATTGTTTTAGTGTGTCTTCTGTGCGCTCCTGAGTCAGGATGGATTCAGGAACTGAAGAGGTAGAAGGTTGCGAAGCGTTTATTCTCACGCACCGCTATCGCAGCCTTCGACAGCTCTCATCAAAAAAATATACCCATTGAATAAACCGGATTTTTCGTAGGACTGGCGGGGCGGCTTTCCGTTTTAGCCAGGAGGGGGCCGGTACGTTCGTACAATAATTTCGCCTGAAATAATGCCCTCCCGGCTAAAGCCGGTCCTACAGGTTCTATGTTTTGCCGTGCGAAAGCGCCGTGTCAGGGCGCGTCCATTCAGTTGCTGGCCAGCATCGCATCGACCTTCATCCCGCGACGCAAACCGAATACTGCCGCAGTCCCGAGGCCAACCGCGCCCATGATCGCGACGTAGCCAACGCAGACCCAAGGACTCCATGGCATCAGGGCGATCAACAGCAGCGGCGTGGTACTGGCCCACAGCGCATACGCAATGTTGTACGTGACCGAAATGCCCGACACGCGAATGTCGGCCGGGAACAGGCCGACCATCACGGAAGGCACCACACCGACGATGCCGCAGGCCAGCCCCGCCAGCGCGTACGCAATACCCGGCACCAGCCACTGATCGATCAGGCTCATGTAGAGCAGGCCAATGCCTAGCGGTAGCAACAAGCTGTAGACAATCACTGCACGCCACGCACCAATGCGATCTACCAGCATACCGGCCAGCACGCAGCCGATATTCAGAAACACAATGCCAAGACTACTCAGGGCAAAAGTATCGCTGGCGCTCATGCCAAAGCGTTTTTGCATGACTGTCGGAGTGATCACCACCAGCACCACCACGGCGGAGGTCAGCACGCAGGTCAGCAAGGCGGCGGGCAACAGGGATTGGCGATGCTTGCGCAGCACGGCGGTCAGGGGGAATTCCGCGGCGGTTTCACGTTGGGCATGCATGGCCATGAACACCGGCGTTTCGCTCAACCAACGGCGCAACCAGACACCCAGAACGCCAAATGCGCCACCCAGCAGGAAAGGTATGCGCCACGCGTAATCGAGGATTTCCGCCGGGGTGAATACCTTCGCCAGCCAGGTTGCGATCAGCGCGCCCAACAGGTAACCAAAGGTTAGCCCGGCCTGCAGCACACCCAAGGCATAACCGCGATGACCCACAGGTGCGTGTTCGGCGACGAACACCCAGGCGCTAGGGACTTCGCCGCCCACTGCCGCGCCTTGCAGGATGCGCAATGCCAGCAGGATCAGCGGTGCCCAATAACCGATTTCCGCGTAGGTCGGCATCACGCCAATCAACAGGCATGGCAGCGCCATCATCAGGATGCTCAGGCTGAAGACCCGCTTGCGCCCCAGGCGGTCGGCGAAGTGCGCCATGAGAATCCCGCCCAGCGGCCGCGCCAGATAACCGGTCACGAAAATCCCGAAGCTTTGCAGCAGGCGCAGCCACTCGGGCATTTCCGGCGGAAAAAACAGCTGGCTCAGCGTCAGCGCAAAGAACACGAAAATAATGAAGTCATAGATTTCCAGCGCCCCGCCCAACGCCGCAAGGCCCAGGGTTTTATAGTCAGCCCGGGACAGCGGCTGGGGACGTGGTCGAGCAATGGCCGTCATAAGGACCCCGGACACGGAAGAGTAAAGACGCGACACAGCGTCGCAGGGCGCGAAGAATAGCAAAATGATGGGTAATGGCTAGGGGTTTGGATGAGTGGCTGCTAACGCAGAATGGTCAGATCGACGCCCTAGAAAACCCGTGTACCGGCTATAGCCGGGAAAGGCCCGGTTCATCCGAGACATCTTCCGCGTCAGGGATGCAGTCTTCCCGACTGAAACCGCTCCCACTAAATTGCTTGATAGCTGTCACGTGCCTGACCCTCAAGCCAATCCAGAAATGCCTTCACTGGCGGTTGCCGCTCACGACCCGGCGTGCAAACGGCAACATAGGTTGGCCCAGGCAAGCTTACATCCGGGCGATAGGGGATCAAAAGCCCCTTGGAAACGCTGTCCGCCACCAGCACATTACTGGCCAGCACAAGTCCGTGCCCGGCAATAGCCGCATTCAAAGCGAAATGCTCATCGTCGTATTCACGCAGCATTGCTTGATTCAGCCATTGATGATGGCCTGCCGCTGCACACCAGGTAGCCCAATCCACAGCAAAACCGCCGGGAATCTGCCAGCGCAGGCTGATCAACTGCACTCTGTCTTGATTGGCCGGATCTGCCAGGCCTGGGGCGGCATACACCGCAAAACGCTCAGTCATCAGTGGCTGGCTGACCAATGCCGGATACGTCCGACTTGAAGTGCGAATGGCCAGATCGACGCACGCGTCACGCAACAAATCCACCAGCTCGTTACTGGTTTCGACCCGCACGTTGATGTGTGGCTGGGTTTGATAGAAATCACCCAGCCTTGGGATCAACCACGATGCCGCCAGCGCTGGCGTTGTCGATAGCACCAGCGTGTGGTGGTCCGGCCGAAACTGCAGACCGGCAAGGCTTTGACTCATGTCCAGTAAGGCGCGATGAGCATCACGATACAGGCGTTCGCCATCGTCAGTAAGTTGCACACCTTTGCCCAATCGCTCAAACAACAGCGTTCCTAGCCAGGCCTCTAACGCTTTGACCTGATATGAAACCGCAGCGGGCGTTACAAAAAGCTCTTCAGCAGCGGCTTTGAAACTTCCTGACCGGGCGGCTGCTTCGAAGGTGCGCAACGCAGTTAGCGGTATTTTGGCGAACACAGGTAGCCTCGCACACATCAAATGAATTGAACGAGGGTCAATTTATCTCATTTTTGCGTTACGTGAGCCGTCATTAAAGTGGCTGGCAACTCACCGCTGAAATGGAAGCCGCTCATGCAAGGTCCCTCCCGCAAAATTGTTCAAGCCGTGCTTTACGAGCTGATCGCTATCGGTGTCCTGTCGCCCTCACTGTCTTGGGCCTATGACGAAAGCCTGGCCAGCTCAGGCGGTTTATCGGTTCTGCTTTCGGCCACCGCGCTGCTCTGGAGCATGCTTTACAACGGGTGCTTTGAATACTGGGAAGCACGCCAGCCGCAACGTAGCCGGACGTGGCTGCGCAGGCTGCTGCACTCTCTGGGCTTTGAGGGTGGATTGACGTTGATATTACTGCCGGTCGTCGCCGCCTGGCTGAATATTACCTGGTGGTCTGCACTGGCAACCAATCTGGCGCTGTTCGTATTTTTCTTCTTTTACGCATTACTGTTTCAATGGGCATTTGATCAGTTGTTTGATGTTCCGCTTTCAGCCAAACCGCAGTCCCCAACAATCGAGCAGCCCTGCCCATGAAGATTAAGCATGAATTAAGTATCACTGGCTAATCTGGCTTCAACAGGCAAACGGAACGAATCAGTTGCCTCCAGATCAATAACATCAGATCAACCAAAAGGAATACCCATGAAAACTTTGAATGCCTTGTTTGCTGCTGTTGCCCTTACTGCCGCTGCCGGTGCTGCACAAGCCGACGTACGTCCTGACGAGATCCCTGGCCTGCTCAAGTCCGGTGCGATCATGGACTTCGAAAAGCTGAACAAACTGGCGCAGGACAAGCACCCAGGCTTCACCATTCATGACACCGAGCTGGATAAGGATGCACAAGGCAACTACATCTATCAGGTTGAACTGCGCGATGCCAAAGGCGTGGAGTGGGATGTGGACGTGAACGCCAAGACCGGTGCGATCGTGAAAGACAAGCAGGATAAGTAAGACTTAACGCAGTTTTGTCGGACCGGATCTACCGGGAGTCAGTTTTTCAAGCAATCTGGTTTATTGCGTTGAAGAATGTCTCCCGGATAAATCCGGTCCTACCGTTCTGTGTACATCATCTGTTTACGTAACAGGATTTACTGTCTCAAACCTACTTTCAACAATTGGCCGTTATCTTCATCGGTCAGCACATAGATATAACCATCCGGTCCCTGACGCACGTCACGAATGCGTTTCTTCAGTTCGCTCAGCAAACGTTCTTCATGAACGATCTTGCCGTCTTCAAACTCCAGACGAATCAAATCTTCCGATGCCAGCCCGCCAATAAACAGATTGTGATCCCACGCCTTGAAGCGTGACGCGTCGTAAAACGCCATGCCGCTGATGCCCGGTGATTTTTCCCAGACGTGGAAGGGTTTGATCGTACCTTCGACGAATTTGCCTTTGGCTTCCGGAATCGCCTCTCCCGAATAGTTGATGCCGTGGGTTGCCAGCGGCCAGCCGTAGTTCTGAGCACGTTCGATGATGTTCACTTCATCGCCACCTTTAGGCCCGTGTTCATTGGTCCACAAGGTGCCAGTCCATGGGTTGAGCGCCGCGCCCTGTTGGTTACGATGGCCGTACGACCAGATTTCCGGGCGCACATTTTTCTGGCCAACAAACGGGTTGTCATCCGGGACTTTGCCATCGGCGTAAAGGCGCACGATTTTGCCTTGAAGCTTGTCCAGGTCCTGAGCGGTGGGCCGGTTGTTGTTCTCGCCGAGGGCGATAAACAGATAACCATCCCTATCGAAGACGATCCGCGCGCCGAAGTGGTTGCCCACTGACAGCTTCGGCTGTTGACGGAAAATCACGTTGAAATCTTCCAGCCGGGTCAGGTCCGTGGAAAGGCGCCCTCGCCCTGCTGCGGTTCCGGCTGTTTTACCGTCTTCACTGCCTTCGGAAAAAGTCAGGTAAACCATGCGGTCCTTGGCGAAGTCCGGGGACAGGACCACGTCCAGCAAACCGCCCTGCCCGTTTGCCCAGACTTTGGGAACGCCGGATAGCGGTTGGGACAAGGTGCCGTCAGGAGATACGACGCGCAGGTTGCCCGGCTTTTCAGTGACCAGCATGCCCTTGTTGTCCGGCAGGAAAGCCACAGCCCATGGATGGGCGAGCCCTTTGGCCACTTCTTCGACGCTGAGGGTGCCTTGCTCGGTCTTGAAATCCTGGACGGGACCCGCAGCAGCGCTCAGCGGCAAACTCAGCAATGCGCTGGCACACAACGTTGCGATCAGGGTTTTGCAATGCATGGACGATTCCTTATGTCATGAAAAAGCCCCCATGAGAGGGGGACGCGGGTCTCAATCAGTGCTTTTACGGTTCTGCCCGCTATTGTTGTCGGCCGGGCGAGGCGCCTGTTGGCGGGTCGGATAACCATTGCCTATGCCGCCATTCTCCAGCGTAGGCGGTCGCGGATTGGGGGCCGTACTCGGGCCACGCACAGGCGGTGTGGCCGGGACGGTGCCCTGGCGGCTATTGGGATTGGCGCGATGAATAGGGCTGTTAGTGGAATTGCCGTTATTGAGCGTGCTGCTGGGCAAGGTCTGGGCTTGGGCAACACTGGTCAAGCCTGCTGTCACAAGGCCGCCCAGGGTGAGGAGTACGATGCGTCGCGCAAAACTGTTCATCACTTACCTTCTGTTGGAAACGGTAACGATCCGGGTGTTTGATGGCGATAGCACTACTAGGTTCGCCTCCAACGAGTGGATGAGCAACCTGCGCGGGTTTGAGTTTGTAACAAGGATGTGCAGCCATGCAGACTCAAGCCACCCAGTGGGAGCGAATTCATTCGCGAAGAGGCCAGTACATCTGGTACATCTCCAGAGCAGTGAAGCATTCGCGAATGAATTCGCTCCCACCGGGATCAACCCTTGCAAGCCAACATAGAATCTCCCACAGATAATCGTTTCAGTTGGATCGCTAATCCCTGTGGGAGCCGGGCTTGCCCGCGATACTGACGACTCGTTTTCATGGCCATACCGCGTCATCGTCCATCGCGAGCAAGCTCAGCTCCCACAGATTGGTAGCATCTCAAGCTTATGCAAAATCTGTGGGACCGAATTTATTCGGGAAAGGGCCGGCAGATTCAACACTTCTGTCGCCTGACATGACGCATTCGCGAATGAATTCGCTCCCACCGGGATCAACCCTTGCGGGCCACCATGGAATCTCCGACAGATAACCGTCTCAGTTGGATCGCTAATCCCTGTGTGGGAGCCGGGCTTGCCCGCGATATAGGCGACGCGGTTTCACGGCCACACCGCGTTATCGTTCTTCGCGGGCAAGCCTCGCTCCAACAGGTTGATAG